>JAOADD010000075.1 GCA_026417495.1 Ignavibacteria bacterium | reverse complement strand
TAAATTGATTATTCATAGTAATATTTTTATTTTTTATAATTAAATTATAAAAAATACAGGAGGTACGTCTTCCACGACCTTGATACAAAAGTCAGGAATAGAAACCTGAATTTACTAAACGGTAAAGTGTTGGTCCTGAACCAAAATTACGAACCACTGACTTTATGTAATGTTAAGAGGGCAATTATTTTGGCATATTTAGGAAAAGTAGAAATAGTAAGTAAAGTAAATGGGAAAAAGATAAACTCAATTGCACGAGCTTTTGATTGCCCCAGTATTGTTAGACTTGGATATTTTGTGAAGGTACCATATAAAAAAATAATATTATCCCGTAAGAATGTTTTAAAAAGGGATAATCATCGTTGCCAATATTGTGGGTCTACTAATAATTTGACAATCGACCATGTGATACCTAAATCAAGGGGTGGTGAAGATAGTTGGGAAAATTTAGTTACTGCTTGTATTAGATGTAATAATAAGAAAGGAGATAGAACACCAGAAGAAGCGGGTATGGTTTTAATAACAAAACCTAAGAAACCATCTCATATTACTTTTATAAAAAGTTCTGCTGGTAAAGTATTAGATGATTGGAAACCATTTCTATACTTGTACTAATTTTTAAACTTTAAAAATAAAACTTATGGATATTAAAAATAAAACTATTTTAATATTAGGAGGTTGGGGGTTAGTGGGGTCTGCAATAGCAAGAAAAATTATGGAGGGGTCACCAAAAAAAGTTATTTTGACTTCCTTGTATAAACACGAAGCAGAAGAAATCTGCAAAGATTTAAATAAAGAATTTAAATTTAAAGATAAATTTGTTCCTTTTTGGGGTAATATTTTTACAAGGTATGAATTTAAAGATTTAAATCGTAATGATCTTATTAATGACCCAATAAAAAGGAAAAAAATTGTTGAAGATATTGTTTTTGAACTGAATGATAAAATACTTAAGGAATCTTGCATTTATAAGATGCTACAAATGTTTAAACCCGATGTAATAATAGATTGTATTAATACTGCTACAGCGATTGCATATCAAAATATATATAAAGCATATTATGATGTTTTGTCAATAACCCAATCTAAAGAAAGAGATTATGATAAGTTACTCTCAGCATCAGAAAAACTTATTTGCCTTTCATATATTCCACAATTAATTCGACACATACAGATACTTTACAATTCGATGTTGAAATTTAAGACGAAATTTTATTTTAAAGTTGGAACAAGTGGTACAGGTGGAATGGGTTTAAATATCCCGTTCACACACAGCGAGGAAAAACCTTCAAGAGTTTTGTTGAGTAAATCTTCTGTTGCAGGTGCACATACCTTACTTCTATTTCTTATGGCAAGAACACCTGATGGACCAATGATAAAAGAAATTAAACCAACCGCAGCAATTGCCTGGAAAAAAATACAGTATGGAGAAATAAAAAAAGGTAACTCACCTTTGTATATATATGATGTTAATCCAAATGATAAAATTATTTTAAAAGATAAGTTTGAATTACAAATAAAAAAAGAATTTAAAAAAATAGGAACTTTAAAAACTGCGTTTATCGATACAGGAGAGAATGGAATATTTTCAAGAGGTGAATTTGAAGCGATTACTACAAAAGGACAAATGGAGTTTGTAACCCCTGAAGAGATAGCTGAAAATGTATACCTTGAGTTACAAGGAGGGAATACAGGGAATGATGTTATCAACGCACTTGACTCCTCTGTAATGGAACCATCATACAGGGCAGGCTTTATGCAGCATTATGCCGTTGAAAAGTTGAAAGAGTTAGAAAAGAAATATAATACACATTCAGTTGCATTTGAGATGTTAGGGCCACCAAGGTTATCGAAACTATTATATGAATGCCATTTACTAAAATTAGCATACAAAAACTTTGATAATGTTATTAAAGAAACACCTAATTCAATATCCAAAAAATTAAACGAAATTATAACAGGCAATTCAAAGATAAGAAATGAAATAGTTTCTATTGGTGTACCTATTTTACTTCCTGATGGTAAATCATTAATTAGAGGTCCGTTCGTAATAATTCCATCTAATTCAACGACTAAAACATTAGAAATTACAAAAAGTAGAATAAACCGATGGGCATATGATGGTTGGGTAGATTTAAGAATTGAAAATTGTAAATTATGGAGAGAGCGTTTTATACAGATAAAAGACCAAACAGAGAGAGAGTATGATGCATCATATAGTTCAAAAGTAGTATTCACAAAAGATTATTGGGATAATTTCAATGAAATAAATATTGGGAAAATTGTTGGTTGGATATTTATTAATGAAGAAAAAGGCTTAAGAATGAAAGGATAACATTGGAATCAAATATACTCAGTATATTAATATTTTTTCCTATTATTCTGTCTATACCTGTCCTCTTTTTCCATAAAGAGAATATATTATTAATAAAAACATATTCTCTGATTATTTCATTATTAACTTTTATTATTTCTATTTTTCTATTTCTGAATTTTAACTCTGCATCAGCAGATTATCAATTTGTTGAAAAAATTCAGTGGATTAAATCTATTAGGTGCAATTATTATCTCGGAGTAGATGGAATCTCTGTTTTGCTAATTGTTTTAACAACTTTTCTGTTTCCACTTTGTATTTTAGCATCTTGGTCTACAATTACAAAAAGAATAAAAGAATACTATTTTCTTTTGCTTATTTTGGAAGGTGCATTGATTGGTGTTTTTTCATCTTTGGATTTGATTCTATTTTATATCTTTTGGGAATTCATTCTTATTCCAATGTACTTCATAATTGGATTGTGGGGTGGTGAGGATAGAATTTATGCTACTTTGAAGTTCTTTATTTATACTATGACAGGGAGTGTTCTTCTTTTAATTGGAATATTATGGCTCGGTTTTGTTGCTTCACCAATTTATGGAGTTTTTACAAGTGATTTTGTTGAGCTTTCTAAAGTCTCCTGTATCCAACCTCTGAATAAGCAAATTATACTTTTTATACTATTCACACTTGGTTTCTTAATTAAAGTTCCTTTATTTCCATTCCATACATGGTTACCTGATGCACACGTCCAAGCACCAACAGCAGGTAGTGTTATACTTGCTGCTATATTATTAAAAATGGGTACTTATGGTTTAATAAGATTTTCGCTTGGGCTTTTCCCTGCTGCCTTTGAACATTTCAGTAGTGTAATTTCTATTCTTGCTGTTGTAGGTATTATATATGGTGCTTTGCTTTGTATCGTACAAGTGGATATGAAGAAATTAATTGCTTATTCCTCAGTTAGTCATCTTGGGTTTGTCGTACTGGGAATTTTTGCTGTCAATCAAGAAGGGTTGCAAGGCAGTGTTATTCAAATGATAAACCATGGTTTATCTACAGGTGCATTATTCTTGATTGTAGGAATTATTTATGAAAGAAGGCATACTAAATTGATTTCAGAATTTGGTGGGATAAGAAAAGTTATGCCTAAATTGGCTGCAATATTCCTTATTGTTTCTTTATCCTCAATAGGTCTACCTGGTTTAAACGGATTTATAGGAGAATTTCTAATATTGATTGGTTCTTTTACTTCTTTTAACTTAAATAACAATGTTTATGCAATACTTGCTTCAGTCGGAATAATATTGTCTGCAGTGTATTTGCTATGGTTGTATCAAAGGGTAATGCTCGGACCAATAATTAAGGATGATAATAAGAACTTAAAAGATCTTTCTAAATTAGAAATTCTCTCATTAGTTCCAATATTAGTTTTCATATTTTGGATTGGAATCTATCCCAACACTTTTTTAAAAATATCTGAAGCGAGTGTAAAAAAGTTAGTGGAGAATTTTGAATCTTCAAAAGCGAAGATTCAAATTGACATTCCAAAGGAAAAATAAGTAAGGAGAAAAAATTTGGAATTCCTTTTATTCATTCCATTCATAGTGTTACTGTTATCAATTGCATTTATGCCTTTTATTGCTCCGACATTGTGGCATAAACACTATGGAAAATTCTCAATTACACTTGCTTTATTTATGATTTTATTTTACTTGCTTGTATTGAAAAAATCTGAAGATGTAATCAGGACTGCTGAAGAATACATAAGTTTTATATGCTTACTTGGTTCTCTATATACAGTATCGGGTGGGATTTATTTTACTATAAAGGGGAGAGCAACACCTTTTAAAAATGCATTGACACTTTTTTTTGGTTCTGTTATGGCGAATTTTTTCGGAACAACAGGTGCTGCTATGCTTTTAATTAGACCGTATATAAATTCAAATAAAAATAGACTAAAACCTTATCATATAATTTTTTTCATTTTCACAGTTTGCAATACAGGTGGTGCATTAACTCCTATTGGAGACCCACCTTTATTTCTCGGATATCTTAAAGGAATCCCTTTTTTCTGGATAATTGGAAATTTATATTACATATGGTTTTTTGCTTTGTTTTACATTCTTCTTGTTTTCTATATTATTGATAAGATCAATTATGAAAAGCTAAGAAAAGACACTCGTGAAAGAATTGAAGAAAAGGGGGAAGATTTTGAATTTAGAGGACTATACAATGTTATTTTTCTTTTAATTATAATTGCATCAGTTTTTATAACGAAACCTCTCTTTGTTAGGGAAGCGCTTATGATATCTTGTGCTGTTGCATCATATAAATTAACACCTGTTGAAGTCCATAGAAAAAATAAGTTTAATTTTGAACCTATAAAAGAAGTAGCGTTACTTTTTATTGGTATTTTTATGACTATGATGCCAGTTCTTGGGTATTTATCAGTGAATGCTGAAAATCTTGGTATTGATACTGTTACTGAATTTTACTGGTATTCTGGTTTTTTTACAAGTTTTCTTGATAATGCACCTACTTATTTGAATTTTCTAACTGCTGAAATGGGGCTTATGCATTTTAATATAAATAATCCTAATGAGGTTCTTTTATTTATTGATAAGTATAAAATATTTGTTATCGCCATATCTGTATCTTCTGTGTTCTTCGGAGCGATGACATATATTGGAAATGGTCCTAATTTTATGGTTAAATCAATTGCTGAAAATAAAGGTATTAAAATGCCTGGATTTTTCCCTTATATTTATAAATACTCTCTTCCTATTTTAATTCCTGCATTTTTTGTAATTTGGTATATATTTTTCAGGTAAAGAATATATTGCAGGAACCAATTTGACTAAACTTTTGATTAATATGTAGATGTAATTCTTTTATATTTTATTAATAAATTTATCAAATTTTATTTTTTAAAAATGAGTAAGAAAAAATATTTATATTTAATTGCATTTCTAGTTCTTGCTATTGGAATTCTGATTGGGATGAAAATTCAAGGAGCAATTTCTGATGATAAAGTTGGAGAACAGGTTAAGAAGTATGCTGAGGTTTTAAAACTTGTGTCACAGTATTATGTCGATACTGTTGATTCACAAAAGTTAACTGAAGTTGCAATAAATGCTCTTTTACAAGAACTAGACCCTCACTCTGTCTACATAAATCCTGAGCAACTAAAAAGAGTGAATGAAGATTTTCAAGGTAGTTTTGAAGGAATTGGGATTGAATTCGATATAATAAATGATACTCTGACCGTTATTTCTCCAATTAGTGGTGGACCATCGGATAAACTTGGAATTTTAGCAGGGGATAAGATTGTCAAAATTGATGGTATCTCCGCAATAAAAATTTCTAGAGAAGATGTTCCGAAAAAGTTGAGAGGGAAAAAAGGTACAAAAGTAACTGTAACTATTATTAGAGCTGGTGTCTCGGAACCGCTTGAGTTTACAATTGTAAGAGATAAGATACCTCTTTATAGTGTTGATGCTTCTTTTATTTATGAAGATGATATTGGTTATATAAAGGTATCCAGATTTTCTGCAACAACATACACGGAATTTTCTGAAGCACTAAGTAAATTAAGAAGTAAGGGGATGAAAAAATTGATTCTTGATTTAAGAGGGAATCCAGGTGGTTTTCTTGAACAAGCATTTAAAATGGCAAGTGAATTTATTCCAGCAGGTAGAAAAATAGTTTATACAAAAGGTAGATTGGAAATGTTTAATGAGGTATATAATTCTTCTGGTGGTAAATATACAAATATTCCATTGATTGTTCTGGTTAATGAAGGTTCTGCTTCTGCTAGTGAAATAGTATCAGGGGCAATACAGGATTGGGATAGAGGATTAATAGTTGGAGAAACAACTTTTGGTAAAGGATTAGTACAAAGGCAATTTGATATATTTGATGGTTCAGCAGTTCGTATTACTACCTCGAAATATTACACACCCTCTGGTAGACTAATACAAAAACCTTATGAGCATGGCAAATATAAAACAGAAGAGGAGAATAAAAATCTAAATGATACAACAAAACCTCAATTTAAGACAGCAGGGGGTAGAATTGTTTATGGAGGTGGTGGAATAACACCTGATTACATTGTGAAACTTGATACATTAACAGAATATACAGTATCTTTAAGAAGGCTTAATTTGATATATGAATTCACTGAGAACTATATGAAATCGATGAGGAAATCTATAGAAACTACATATAAAGATTACAATTCATTTAGAAAGAATTTTGTTGTAACTGATGCAATGTTAAAAGATTTGATAACATTTGCAGAGGGCAGAAATGTTAAATTCAATGAAGAACAATTTGAAAGAGATAAAAAGTATATTATCATGTTCATCAAGTTTCAAATTGCTAGAGATATATGGGGTAATGAAGGTGCTTATGCTGTTTATGTTTCAGATGATGAACAATTTCTTAAAGCGTTAGAACTTTTTGTTACGGAATGGGATTTTCTTAATAAAGTTAAATGATAATGAAGTATTACTGGACTATTGTATTTGTTGTTATATTATTACCTGCAACTGTTCTCTATTCACAAAGTAAAATTTTGCAGGTAGGGGAGGAACTTGTTTACACTGTATCATTTGGCTTTATTAAGTTAGGGGAAGTGAAATTTAATTTGAACAGTTCATATTATGAAAACAATAGAAAATACTTTACTGCAAAAGCAGAGATGAAAAGTTTTGAAGGGGTTCCATTTCTTAATGTGAGGTATATTTTTGAATCTATAATTAGAGAAGAAAAAGGAAGAGTATTATCAGAAAAATTTCATTCTTCAGAGTTTAAAGATGAGAACTCTGGTCAAAGAGTAATTTTAAGAACAGATTATGAATTCGATTACTTTTCTGACAATGATACAGGGTATATAAAGGTAAAGCGTTATAGAGATAATGGTAGAGATAAAATTTTAGAAGTGGACAAGACAGAAACTTTCGAAAAGGGTATAGAGTTTCAAGATGGATTATCTGTTATTTATCTTGCAAGAATAAATTCCTTTAAAAAGGAAAGGTCAAAAAAAGTTAATATTTACATCAATGAAAAGCAGTCATATGTAGCATATTCATTTAATTATAATAGGGATGCTGTGTCTATTGATTTATTTGACTATGATATGGCAGCTATTAAAATAGATGGTAAAGCAGATTTTGTAGGAGTGTTGGGTTTAACGGGAGAATTTGAAGGATGGTTATCAGATGATGAAGCGAGAGTACCATTAAAAGCAAGATTTAACATAATTCTCGGCTCAGTTACATTAGAATTAACTTCTTATAAAAAAACAGGTTGGAAACCCCCAAAATTTAACGAATAAAATAATCTTATGTTTATGAAAACTATTAAAATATTATTTGCATTCATTATAATAAGTGCTATTAGTACAACTCTCTATTCACAAGATGCACAGGAGATAATAAAAAAAGTACAAAATAATTATAAAGATTTGAATGATGCGAAAGCAGAATTTTCAATGACGGAAAAATTTTCTGGCGGTAAGAGCACATCTTCAAGTGGTACAATAATGATTCAGAAAGAGAATAAATATAAAATTAAAACAAAAAATTATACTCTTGTTACAGATGGTATTACAACTTGGTCTTACTCACCATCTAAAAAACAAGTTGTAATAGATAATTATAAAGATGATGGTAGCACTTTTTCACCTAATAAATTTTTATTTAACTATCCTGAAAATTTTTATTCTGATTATGTAGGTGAAGAAAAGGTAAATAAAAAAGACTGTTATGTTCTTAAATTGACTCCACGAAATAAAGGTAATATTAAATCTGCTAAAATCTGGGTAGACCAGACGGAGTACATAATAAGAAAAATTACAATAAATACATCTGAATCTACCAAAACATATACATTAAAATCCATTACTCTGAATCCTGGCTTGAGTTCTTCTGAGTTTAAATTTACTCCACCAGAAGGTGTTGAGGTAATTGATTTAAGATAAATTTTTGGTTTTGGTGAGAAAAGTAAAACAAATAATTAAGTTTGTTATCCTTAGTGGATTACTTGTTTTCTTTCTGTATCTTTCATTTAAAGATATAGATTTTAATAAGTTAATTACTGAGCTTTTTAAAACGAATTACATATTAGCAATTCTTGGAATGATTGTAGGTTTAGTGATTGGTAGCATTATTAGGGCAGAAAGGTGGAGATATTTTCTTTACCCAGAAAAGAAGGATACAAAATTTAATGATTTATTTTCTGGGGTTATGATTGGATATTTTGTTAATGCAATTATTCCAAGAGGTGGTGAAGTTTCAAGGCCATTTTTACTTGCTCAAAAGGAGGGAATATCAAAAGCATTTACACTTGGTACTATTGTTGTTGAGCGGATATTCGATATGCTTTCTATGTTCTTTGTTTTTGGATTATGTCTTTTCTTTTATAGAGAAAAGATTCAGGAAGCATTTGGTAGGTTTGATATAGAAACTGTTTCACTTTATTTTTCGATTGGACTTGTACTTTTGGTTTTAGTTGCCGTATTACTTCTTTTAAAAATAGAAAAGACAGAATATTTTTTAGAGAAAATTGCTTTAAGAATACTCCCAAAAAAGTATCGAGAGAAAGTTCAAAAAGCATTACTTTCTCTTTTAAATTCATTTTCTTTCATCAAATATACTGAAAATTATTTTAAGATATTTTTACTAACTGTTTTGCTTTGGATAGATTATGCATTTTCTACTTATCTTACTATAAATGCGTTCAGTGACCCGACAATGAAAAATCTAAACTTTTTTGATGCTAATTTAATACTAACTCTAACTGCGTTTGCGCAAACCATACCTTTACCTGGTAATTCTGCAGGTTCTTTCCATTTCTTTGTGAAAACGACTCTTGTTGTTATTTTTGGCGTTGCTGCTGAAACTGCTATTGCTTATGCTACAATCAGTCATTTACTAACCTTTATTGGAATACTTGTTATTGGATTTTATTATTCAGTTAAAGAGAATTATAAATTCTCTTTTAAACTTAATAAAACATCAGAATAACTTTTTCTAAATTTTATATAAAATAATAATGCCACAGTTATTAAACAAAACTGTGGCATTTTTTTGTTAATATTAAGTTTTAACTACTTTGTTAAAATTAATTTCTTAGAATCAAAAAATGTTGTTCCATTCAAATTAGTAAAGTTCAGATTGCAAAAATAAATACCAGATGGTAAATTACTTGCATTTAAATTTATTGTGTAAATTCCAGAGTTTAAATAACCATTGAAAATATTAATTACTTCATTACCAAGTATGTCATATAATTTCAACGCAACAGTTCCATTTGTTGGAATTGAGAATTTTATGTTTGTTGTTGGATTGAAGGGATTAGGATAATTTTGATATAACTGGAATTCTTCAGCAAGTGTTGAGTTTTTTATTATTCCTGATGATTGTCGTAATGATAATATATATTGCAAATTACCTGCATTATCATTCGGGAGACCTGGTGTTCCTCCATTAGAAGTATCTACGGCTAAGCAATTATTATTTGCAAAGTCAGAAAGCGACATTATAGTTGATTTAGTAAAATATAATGATGCACCACCTACATTAACTCCACCGGACAAAGCACTGCTCCAATGAGCTTTAGGCATTGGTAATGAGTTCTGATTTGCAGTTCCATGAGATAAACCATGAACATGACTTGTATCTACTGTTCTAATTTGAACTGCGTCTGAAGCGTTAGCAATATTAAAAATTGTTCCTCGTATATAGGTTGTATCTTGAGAGTTGAACTTTATGCAAATTGAATAGTCAGATTTATTTGTGTCTTGTATAAATAATGATGTGTCTAAAGTAATTAATATTATTAAACCGCTCTTTAAATTATTCCAATAGGGATTATAAGTGAAATAAAGTGGAGATTGTGGAGAACCAGCTGAAGAAAAATCTCTAATTTGCATTCCCCTCAAATCCAGATTATTTTGAATGACAAGTAACTCAACGAATTCTCTTTTTTGAACAAAACCATTAAAATATTCATTTACAACAATTGTTTGAGCGGTAAGGGATGTTGAGATAACTAATAATAATAGTATTAAAATTGTTTTTTTCATTTCTTAGAATTTTAATTTTTTAATCAAATAAATTTTCTAATTTTTGATATTTAGTATGCATTACTTCAACAGCGTCTTTAATTTTAGTAGGGTCATCAGTTGACTGGATTGTTGATTTTACTGCTTTGGTAGCATCAATTAATTCTTTTACAGCAGCGAGGAATTCATCTTTTTTGGACTCAATCTTTTTAGGTAGTTTTGCATTTAAAATTGCTTCTCCTCTAGTTATTAACTCATCAATTAGTGGCTCAAGTTCTGTTAGTCTATTTTCTGGAATAATTTTGTGGTAAATTACATAAAGAACTTTATGATATTCATCAATTTCTTTCGTTAATGGTTTTATAATTCTAACCATCATTTCAAAATCAGCATGTAACTTTTCTGCAGCGTCAAGTAACACTTGTGGGTCACTTATTTCTGTTGCCTTATAATACTCTTCGGCAGTGTTATTTAATTTTTGTAATCCCTCTTTCCATTTTGCTTCTTTATCTTTGACAATACCAGGTAATTTTGCATTGTTAATTTTTTCAATATGAGCCTTTATTTCTGGTACGAAGCTTTTTAATTTTTCTACATCTTTAGCGGGATATGCTTCATGCCAAATTTGGTAAATTACCTCATGAAAATCGAAAAGTTCTGGTACAGTCCATTGTATTTCTGTGGAATCTATGTCTACCTGTGCTTGAATTCTTGCTGTTGAAGTTAATGCAAAAAGTAAGATAACTATAAAAATTAATTTTCTTTTCATAATTATACATTTAATTTTTAAATTTAATTCAAAACTATAAAATTTAATCTACAAAATAAATTCATTACATGGTATATTTTGACGAAATTTAAATGAAATCCGACTTTTATTAGAAATTATTTATCAATATTTTTGGCACAATATTTGTTATTTTTTAATAAATTTATTTATTATGAAAATAAGTAAAAAATTATTCTTAACTTTTATTCTATTGCTTTTTCCAGTACTATTAATTGCAAGTGATGAGATTGTTAGAAATCAACAAAAAAGTTTTATTGATTATTTCTTGACTTACAGATATTTAGTAATTTTCATTCTATTCATTATTGGTTTGTATTTAATATGGAATAATAAAATTACTCTAAAATTTAGAATTCCACTATTGATAATATCATTTTTATTATTTGGTGTAATTGGAAACTTTATCACTGAAATATATATTACACCAAGTCCAGTCTGTGCCTCGACGAAAATTTTTTCAATTGGTTTAAAACCTCAATTTTTGGCAACTTTATCTATTATTGGGGTTTTAAGTCTTGTTTCTACTAAAGGTTTTTGCGGGTTTGTGTGTCCGATAGGTGCTCTACAAGAGTTATTTTATAGAATTCCAGGTCTAAAAAAATTCAAAGTAAAATTTTTAATATCGAATAGTATAAGAATTTTGATTTTTGTATTATTCCTACTTCTATTATTTTCTTTTGGATTCTCGATTTATCTATATATTAACTTATTTGACTTACTGCATTGGGATTTTAATTTACCTTCATTAGAATTAATTGCTTTTATAATATTTATTGTAATAATGCTAGGTTTTAGTGTAATATTATTCAGACCATTTTGTTATTTCATTTGCCCATTTGGTTTATATAGCTGGATTCTTGAACAGGTTTCAATACTAAGAGTTCGGTTAAATAAAAGTAAATGTAATCAATGTGGATTATGTGAAAAACAGTCTCCATGTCCTGCTATAATTGATATAATGAAAGAAAAAACTATCAAGGCAGATTGTCATCTTTGCGGTGATTGTATGAGAATATGTAATAAAGGTGCATTATATTTCGGACTGAAAGGTAATAAAAATTGATTACTGATTCCTTTGCCATCCCCAACGGTGTCTATAACGGTTTCGCATACCTCTTCCAAAACAGCAATTGGAATCAGTCATTAATTTTCTGTTTCTGTAATAATACCAATTTTTATTATTACCACCTCTTTTAGGTGGTACATAATCTGGTAAGGAGGTGGTTGAATTAGAATCAATTTTTTCTAAATTTTTCTCCTGATTCAGATTGATCATCGTATCTCTCATTTCTGTAATAGATTTATTTTCTTCCTTACAAATAAAGAAAGAGTTAAAAATAATCAGAATTACTGTAAGTGAAATATATAATAAAAATTTCTTCATTCGATTTAAGTATGCAATTTTCATACCCTGCGAATTACTTTTTAATTCCCCATTTTTCAAGCCGATATCTTAAATTTCTTTCAGAAATGCCGAGTTTCCTTGCAGCTTTTGATTGATTTCCTCCTGTCTCTTTTAATGCTTCTAAGACTAATTTTTTTTCGAAATTTTCAACCCTTTCGGTAAAACTAAGATTTTCATCATCATAATATTCAGTTTTTATTTCAGTTGATTGTCTAACATTTGTTGGAAGGTCATCGGTGGTAATTAAATTCCCTCTCGAAATAACAAGTGAATGGTGTATTATATTTTCCAGTTCTCTAACATTTCCAGGATAATTATACTTTAACAGTAAATCCATAGCTTCCCTTGAAAATTCTACTTTTTCTTTATTTGTTTCTTTTGAATATTTTTTCAAAAAGTATTCAATTAGTGGTATAATATCTTCCTTTCTCTCTCTCAAAGGTGGTATATGTATTGTTATTACATTTAACCTATAATATAGGTCTTCTCTAAATTTCCCTTCTTTAATTAATTCTTCTATATTTTTATTTGTGGCAGATATTATTCTAACATCTGTATTAATAGTTTGCGTACCTCCAACTCTTTCAAATTGTCCTTCCTGTAATACTCTTAATAACTTAACTTGAGTATGAAGTGGAATATCACCTACTTCATCAAGAAACAATGTACCTTTATCAGCTAGTTCAAATCTTCCTAATTTTTGTCTATCAGCTCCAGTAAAAGCACCTTTTTCATGACCGAACATTTCACTCTCAAGAAGGTTTTCATTTAATGCTGCACAGTTAACAGCAATAAAGGGTTGCTCTTTTCTTTGACTTGCATAGTGTATGGCTTTAGCAAGAACTTCTTTTCCACTACCACTTTCTCCTCTTATTAATATTGTCGCTTTACTTTGTGCTACCCTCCCTGCTAAATTAATGACTTCTTGCATTTTTTTGGAAAAAGCGATTAAATTGGGTAGCTTATACTTTTCTTCCAGTAAATTTTTTAACGCTTGATTTTCGGAAATTAATGTTATTCTTTCTTCTATTCTTTTAAGAATCAATTCTAATTCATCTAAATTAATTGGTTTCGTAAGAAAATCAAAAGCACCTTCTTTCATTATTTCAACTGCTGTTTCTACTGTCCCATAAGCAGTAAATAAAATAAAATATATTTCTGGATTTATTCTTTTTATTTCTCTGAAAAGGTCAAGACCAGTTTTGTCTGGCATCTGAAAATCACTTAATACAATGTTGATTAAATTTTCTTTTACTATTTTGATTGCTTTATCAGCAGATTCTGCTTCATATATAATATATCCTAAATCTTTTAAATGACCAGATAAAGTAATTCTTTGGGGAGCTTCATCATCAACAATTAAAATTGTTATTTTGTTTTTCATCTTAATTCTATTGTGAATTTAGTTCCAAAATTTATTTTACTTTCAAAGTAGATTATCCCGTTGTGTTGAGTAACAATTTGCTGAACAACACTTAATCCAAGTCCTGAACCTGATTTTTTAGTTGTAAAATAGGGATAAAAAATTTTATCTTTTATTTCGTCAGGTATTCCCGTACCAGTATCAATAAACTCAAATATTTTTCTATTGTTGCTAACATAGAAATTAATTTCTATTTTACCTTCTTTTTGTATAGAGTCAATTGAATTAATTGCTAAATTATTGAAGACCTGTTTAAATAGCTCAGGGTCTATATCAATAATTGAATCATTTTTTTTGTTAATTTCTATTTTTATTTTTCTCCCTTGAACCAATACTTCTAATAGGTTTTTTATTTCAGTTAAAAATTCAGATACCTTTATTGGTTGTAATTCGGGTTTTTTAGGTTTTGAAAATTTTAAAAATTCTATGATAATATTATTTACCCTTTCTGATTCTGATTTAAGGACTTTTATCAATTTTTTATATTCTTCTTTACTGATATTATTTTTATCTTCTGCTTTTTCAAATCTTTGGGCTATCATATTTATAGAATTCAATGGATTTCTTACTTCATGTGCTACAGCAGAAGCTAATTCTCCCATAGTTATTAGTCTCTCATTTCTTATTTTTTGCTCTTGTAGTATTTTTAGTTCCGTAATGTCTCGGCTTACTACAGTAAATATATAGGGCTCACCTTTGTCATCTAGAATTTTTGTCGAATTAATTAACAAAATCTTTTTACCTTCTTGAGGAACATTTATTGATATTTCTTTATCAGAATATTCTATTTTATTTTTAAATATTTCTACGAGTTCAGTAGAATAGTTTTTTAAAATATTTTCATAATTTTTTTCTAATACATTATTAGATTTGCAGTTGAAGATTTTCTCACTATATTTGTTAAAGATAATTATATTATCATTTTTCCCAATGGCTATTACGGATAATGTCATATTCTCAAGTATTGTGCTTGTAAAAACTTGTATCTTTTTATATTCGTCTGAAAGTAATTTGTAATTTTGATTTGCGACAATTATTGTTATTAGTATTATTGATATAACAATTATTATAAGAGTTATAATAATTGTTCTTCGTATTAATCTTGCTTCAAGCGAATCGATTTCATCTAATTTTAATCCCACTCTGAAAATTCCGATATTCTGATTTCCTATCTGAAATTTTTTTGCCACTTCAAATATTTTTTTACCTCCATAATATAATTCTCTTGATTTGGTGATTGTATCGTTATAGACACTAAATAAAAATTCATCCTGATCAATTTTTTTGAAATCTTTTATCTCTTTATTAGCAGCGATTATTTCATCTTTATCTTGGAGAATGATATATTCGACTTCTTCTTTATTACCTATATCCTGTATCATCTTTCCAAATCCTGTTTTCGCCTGAAATTCCTTTATTAATTCTACATCAAGATTTACTACTATTGCCCCCCCTTCTTTTTTATATCTTCTTACAGCGACTGCATAACGTTCTCCCTCTTCGAATCTAGATTCTTTTATTCCAATGATAATTTCAGATTCTTTCCCTTCCAATATTGGTTTTATAAATTCCTTAGGTGAATGCTTAGGTTTAAGTCCTTTATGCACCGTATCTTCTGCATTGGACAGGATTTTTTCACCTCTTTGGTTGAATATGTTTATTCTATATACATCATTCTCTTCGGCAATTTCTCTTAACAATTCCTTATTTAGAGTAATCATATTATCTAATCTTGCGACATTTTTAGCAACACCTAATAGATGTTGAGTAATTAGTGCTTCAAATTCTCTATCTGATATTATTGTATTTGCGCTACTGCTTGATATTGTTTGGAGTAAACTTGTCGCATTGTCATTAATTAGATGGTATATTTCCTTTTTATTTTGAAGGTATTCAAATATAGATGAAAATATCATCAAAGCAGAAATCGTTAAACTAATGATTACAAGATATTTTATTTTTATCTGTAAAAATTTCTTCAATCTATTTTCTTTTATGATTAAAATTACTAATTTGATAGCAAAATAAAAACTTAAATATCATAATTTTATGTCAAAATTATGATTATCTTATAAAGTAAATTATTTCAAAGTATGAATACAAAATTTAGCAAAATATATCTGTTTTTTTTATACTTTTTCTTTTTAACCAATATTAGTCATTATGCATTTTCTCAGTGTGATAAACTAACTCTTGAAGATATATATTTTAGTAAAAAGTTCTTCTATAAAAATTATTTCAACCCATACCCAATGCAAGATGGGAAGCATTATGCTGACTTTAATGATGATGGTTGGTTATGCAGTTTTGCATATTATGATGGTGAATTAAAGGAAAAGATTTTACCTCCATTAAATAATTTTTCTATATTTAATTCAACAGCATATCTTTCAGATTATGAATTTAGTCAAGATGAAACTAAAATTCTATTGTTTGTAAATTCTACTCCGATATATAGACGCTCAAAGTTGAGTGAAATATACATTTATTTTAAGCAAACAAACCAAATTCAGAGACTTGATGAAGGGAAAATAAGGCACGCAGAATTTTCACCAGATGGTAATAAAGTTGCTTATGTAAAAGATAACAACATTTTTATAAAAAATATTAATGATGATATAGTAAAGCAGATTACAACAGATGGCAAAATTAATGAAGTGATTAATGGGGTTCCCGATTGGGTTTATGAAGAAGAGTTTGGGGTTTATGATTGCGTTGTTTGGAGTCCTGATAGTCGATACCTTGCTTATTTAAGGTTTGATGAGACAAATGTGAAAGAATATCCTTTAATAAAATATACAGACATATATCCTGAAGTATATAAATATAAATATCCAAAAGCAGGAGAAGATAATTCAATAGTTTCTATATTTATATACGATATTGAAAGCGGTTTCAAAAAGGAAATAGATATAGGAAAAGATGATAAGGACTTTTACATCCCGAGAATAAAGTGGACTAATTCAAATTACGTTTTTTCCTTCGTTAAATTAAATAGATTACAGAACAATTTACAACTATATCATTACAATGTTGAAACTTCAGAAATCCAATTGATATTAAATGAATATGATAAATATTATATTGATGAAAGTTATGATATATGGTATTTATCTGATAACAGTTTCATTTATAAAAGTGAAAGAAATGGATTTTCGCATTTGTATTTATATGATTCGATTGGTCAATTGAGAAATCAAATTACGAAAGGAAATTATGATGTAGAAGATATAATTGCTGTTAATGAAAAAGAAAAGTTGATTTATTTTACAGCAAGGGGATCTCTGCCTTATGATGTTATTGTTTTCTCAATTAATTTTGATGGTAATGATAAAAAGCAATTATTCAAAAATAATGGAAATAATAGAATAACTTTTAGCAAAAATTTTGAATATGTAATTTATACATTTTCAGATGCTAACACACCCGAAAAAATATCCTTATATGATAGGAATTATAAGTTTATAAGGGATATAATCAATAATTATGAATATGAGATGATAATAAAAGCATATTGCTTTTCTGAAAAAGAATTTTTCAAGTTTAAGAATCGAGATGGTGATGAACTCTATGGCTGGATTATGAAACCAAATGATTTTAAAAAAAATAAAAAGTATCCTGTCTTATTTTATGTCTATGGTGGACCAGGCTCTAATACTGTAATGAATAGCTATTCAAATTTTGGTGATATGTGGGCAAGGTATTTATGTCAAAATGGCTATATTGTTGTAAGTGTTGATGGTAGAGGTACTGGTGGTAGAGGTTCTGAATTTAAAAAATGTACTTATATGAGACTTGGAATTCTTGAAACGCAAGATCAAATTGATGCAGCTAAATATATTTCATCGTTGAGTTATGTTGATTCTTCAAGAATTGGTATATGGGGTTGGAGTTTCGGAGGTTACATGGTTTGTATGTGCTTAACTTCAAGTGAGAATGTTTTTAAAGCTGGAATTGCAATTGCTCCCCTTACTGATTTGAAATTTTACGATAACATATATATGGAAAGATTTATGAGGAGACCAAAGGATAACCCTGAAGGATACTATAACAGTTCTCCTATTAATTTTGCTGATAAGCTTTCGGGGAATTTGCTATTAGTACATGGGTCCGTTGATGATAATGTTCATTTGCAAAACACAATGCAGTTCGCAGAAAGATTGGTTGATTCAAAAATACAGTTTGAAATGCAAATCTATAATAATAAAGAACACAGTATTTTAGGTAGAGTTACAAGGTATCATTTGTTCAAAAAAATGTCAGATTTTATTTTTAAAAACTTATAAAATATCTAAGTTTCCTTACCCTCATCTTTTGATTCTGCATTTATAGCATTATTTATATCTTTCTGTATTTCTTCTTTTGCTTTTCTGAATTCCCTCAATCCTTTTCCTAAACTTTGCATAAGTTCTGGAATTTTTTTAGGACCAAACAAGATTAAAATTACTATTATAATAAAAATTAACTCTTGTGTTCCTAATCCAAACATTTTTATTTAAATTTACATTATTATAATAATTATATTTGGATTAATCAATTTACTTAATTTGATTAATATATAAAGAGATTTATTAAAATAGAATTATTAAGTGTTTTCAGTTGTTATTATAATTTTAAATAATTATAATAATTATATTATTAAGACTACTATTTCTTATGCAAGAAGATAAGAAAACGGTTTTAGTTGCAATGAGTGGTGGGGTTGATTCTTCTGTTGCAGCATATTTAATGAAGAAAGAAAATTACAATGTAATTGGTGTGACTTTGAAGACATGGGAATTTAATGATTCGAAGCAAAAAAAGTCAGGTTGCTGTTCTCTTGAAACTATTCATAGAGCTCAATATGTTGCAGATCAGTTAGGAATTAATCACTTTGTTTTAGATTTTACAGAAATATTCAATAAAACTGTAATAAAGGATTTTATTTCAGAATATTTATCAGGAAGAACCCCAAATCCTTGTGTAAAATGTAACAAATATATAAAGTGGGGAGTTCTTTTAGAAAAGGCAGAATCGCTTGGTGCTGATTTTCTTGTAACTGGACATTACGCAAAAATTAAGAAATTGAGTAATGGAAGATATACCATTTCAGTATCTGAAGATAAACAAAAGGACCAATCATATTTCCTGTGGATTCTATCTCAGATTGCTTTATCAAAATCTCTATTTCCTATTGGAAATTATACAAAAAATGAAATTAGACAAATTGCAAAAGAAGTCGGTTTAAAATCTGCAGATACACCTGATTCACAAGAAATATGTTTTATTCCCGATAATGATTATTCAAATTTCTTATTATCTAAAATTGAAAATAAAAATTTAGAGGGTGATATAATATTTAGAGGTAAGGTTATCGGAAAACATAAAGGTTATCCTTTTTACACTATTGGACAAAGGAGAGGTTTGAATTTATCTTTAGGATTTCCAGTTTATGTTAAGAAAATTGATGCTGAGAATAATATTATCTATGTAGATGAGGAAAAGAATATATTAACAAAAGAATTTTTTGTTAATCAGCTGAATTTTCTTTTAGTTGATAAATTAGTTAATTCGGTAGATGTGATTGTCAAAGTAAGGTATAAGGATTCTGGAACTCAAGCAATAATCGAGCAAACAGAACAAGATTTAATTAAAGTAATATTGAAAAACCCCAAAAAATCTGTTACACCTGGTCAATCGGCTGTTTTTTATGTAGGGGAAGATATTTTGTGTGGTGGGATAATTAAAGAAATTAGTTAAGAAATTTGTATATTATAATTATTTTTATAATTATATTTTTGAATAAGTAATTATTGATTATTAAATGACAAATTATTTAATTTTTGGAATGGAAAAGTTATTCATATTGATTTTGATTGTATAATTTATGAATTATAATTTAATATGAATTTCTTCCTGTTAAATTTATCACCATCAGTTAATTCACTTCATAGAATCCATTTAATTAATTAAATTGACACATATCTTCTAGAAAAATCAATTAAAAACCAGATGGTAAAAATAATATGGAGTATTCCAAAAATATTTTCGATGATATTCAAGATATCATTATCTTAACAGACAAAAACGGTAATATTATCTATGCGAATCCATACTGTTGTGGAGTACTTGGTTATTCAGAAGGTGATTTGATTGAAAAAAGGAGTTTATCTGATATTTGTGTAGGTATTGATTCAAAAAAATTAAAAAAAATATATAAAACTATATTTGGTAATAATTTTTATGAAGAGGAAAAATATCTCATAAAAAGTGATGGTTCGAAATTGAAAGTTAAATTGAGAGCGAGTTATTTACCAATCTCCAAATCAGAATATATTTTAATTTTTGCAAAAGTAGTACTGAGTAAGACAAATGGTAATTCACTAATGTTCAAGGAATTGTTAAAGTATCAGAACTTTATTACAAAAAGTATAGAGGGAATATATTATTTAAATTTCGAAAAGCCTATAGATACAAAACTTCCACCTTGGAAACAGATTAAGCAGATTTATAAATATGGATATATATCCGAATGTAATGAAGCGTTTGCTAAAATGTATGGTTATAATACACCTGAAGATATTATAGGGAAAAGACTAGTAGAAATTCATGGTAGTGACGAAAATGAAATTAACATCAAAGCATTTCTTGAAATGATTAATAAGAATTATACTAATCTTGATGTAGAGACTGAAGAAGTAGATAAAGACGGTCAGATTTTATACTTTTCTAATAATTCATTCGGAATTATTGAAAATGATTACCTAGTTGGAATTTGGGGAACGCAGATAGATATTACAAAAAGGAAAAAATTTGAAAAAGTACAGAATGCTGTTTATAAGATTGCTGAAGAGACACATAAGGTTAAAAATCTAAATGAACTTTTCAAATCAATTCACAGCATAGTTTCATCATTAATGCATGGGAAAAATTTCTATATAGCATTATATGATAAAGAATCTGATATACTCGAATTTCCATACTTTGTTGATGAATATGATGAATACATGCTACCCAAAAAATTTGGTAAAGGTTTAACTGAATATGTTATCAGAACGGGGTTCCCACTTTTAGCAACTCCTGAGAAGTTTAAATCTCTATTAGATGCTGGTGAAGTTGAATTAATAGGGGTTGACTCAGTAGATTGGTTAGGTGTACCTTTAAAGGTAGAAGACAAAACTATCGGTGTTCTAGCTGTACAATCATATACAGAAGGAATCAGGTATACAATAGAGGACTTAAATATTTTATCGTACGTATCAGAGCAGGCTGCAATGGCAATTGAGAGAAAAATGGCTGAAGATGCTCTTAGGTTCAGTGAGGAGAAATATAGGAATTATATTGAACAAAGTTTGGAGGGAATATATTTAATTAAATATGAGATACCTATTGATATAACTTTACCCAAAGAAAAGCAAGCTGAACTGATTATCAAATATGGTATAATATCTGAATGCAATGATTTAATGGTAAAAATGTATGGATATGATTCAAAGGATGAATTAATTGGAAAAAGGTTGATAGATTTATATGGGGGAGATATTGAGAAGAATATAGAAGCAAATATAAAATTTGTTGAAAAGGGTTATAAAGTGCAAGATATTGAAACCTGTGAAGTAAATAAGAAAGGGGAGACAGTTTGGTTCTTAAATAATGTAGTAGGAATAGTAAAAGAAGGTAAGTTGATTTCTAATTGGGGTTCTCAAATAGATATTACAAAAAGGAAGAAAGCAGAGGAAGAAAATTTATATTTGCAGGATTTATTCTCAAGTATTTCCAAAGCTGAAGAGCATTTAATTTTAGAAGAAGATTTAAATGAAGGAATTTCTAATGCATTATGTGTTATTGGAAAAACCACAAAAGTAAATAGAATAAATTTATTCGAAAATATTATTAATTATGAAACAAGGGATGTTTGTATGAATAAAATTTGTGAGTGGTGTTCAGATGAAAAATATGAGCTTATAAATAATCTTATTTTTCAAAATATACATTTCAAGGGTGATTTAAAATCTTGGTACAAAGACTTATCATTTGGTAGAGAGATATGCGGAAATTTAAATTCATTTTCTAAAAACATAAAAGAATTTTTGGAATCTCAGGAAATTAAATCCTTATTGATACTTCCAATATTCATTGATAACAGATTTTGGGGATCTTTAAGCTTTGAAGATTGTATCAAGGAAAGGTGCTGGCATGATGCAGAAATAAATGCTCTTAGAGTATTGACAAATTCTATTGGAGGTATGATTAAACAGAAGAAATCCGAAAATGAATTACGAGAAAAAGAAGCTGAGATAAGTGCAATTATTTCTTCACTTCCTGATATGATCTTTGTTTTCAACAAGTATGGTGAATATCTTGATGTTTATGCTCCAGACGAAAGTTTGCTTATTTTGTCTAAAGATAAGGTTTTAGGTCAAAGATTCCAAGATGTTTTACCAAAAGAAATTGTACCTGAAATTGAAAAGAAATTTGAGAAAGCATTTAAAGAAAGAAAAACTCAATATTATGACTATTATTTAGATTTACCAATGGGTAGAAGGTATTTTGAAACGCGATTAAATTGTTTTGATACAGATAAAATTCTTGCAGTCGTTAGAGATATTACGGATAGAAAGAAGTTTATGGAAGAGTTAATAGAAGCAAAAAACAAAGCTGAAGAAATGAGCAGAGTTAAAACGAATTTTCTTGCGAATATGAGTCATGAATTGAGAACTCCACTTCATGGCATACTTGGATTTGCACAAATATTAAATGAGCTAACTGATGATTTATATCTAAAAGAAATAGCAAATACAATACATAAAAGTGGTACAAGGTTAATGACGACTCTCAATCAAATTCTTGACCTCTCAAGAATAGAGGCGAACAAAGTTAATATAAGTTATACAAGGGTTGAAATAAATAAGTTAATAAAAGAGATAGTCAAGTTGTTTGAACAATCTGCAAAAAATAAGAATCTTTATTTAGAAACAAGATTGTATTCTGAAGAAATTATTACAGAAACAGATGAAAGGATTCTTGCAGATATATTAAACAATTTGGTAAATAATGCTATTAAATTCACAAAACAAGGTGGTGTTATAATTGAATCTAAAATTGATGATTCACATTTTTATATAAAAGTAATTGATACTGGAATTGGGATTCCTACCTCTAAGTTCGATTTAATATTTCAAGAATTTAGACAGGAAAGTGAAGGATTTAGTAGAAGCTTTGAAGGGTCAGGGTTAGGTCTTTCACTTGCTAAAAAATTTACAGAACTTTTAGGAGGGAAAATAGAAGTTAGTAGTACTATAGGTAAGGGTTCTACTTTCACAATAAAATTTCCAATCCATTCAGGAAAAACTATTACAGAAGAGAAACAAGAAACTATGCCTATTACTTCCAACGAACCAATGGAATTTTTCACTGATAAAAAAGCGGATTCTAAAAGTCAGAAGAAAAAAACAAGTAAATTGAAAAAAGTTTTACTTGTTGAAAATGATTTTGCTAGCATAGAGCTAATAAAATTATTTTTTAAGGATAAATATGAAGTTGATGTAGCACTCAGTGGTATAGAAGGCTTAGAAAAAGTAAATCAAAAAATTTATGATATTATTTTAATGGATATTAATTTAGGTGCTGGTATGACTGGTTCCGAATTAACAGTAAAAATTAGGGAGATTAAAGCTTATAAGAACACACCTATTATAGCGATGACAGCATTTGCTATGGAGGGTGATAAGGAAGAATTTTTAAAAGCAGGTTGTACTCATTATATATCTAAACCATTCAACAGAGATGAAATTTTAGAGTTGATGGAGAATGTTAGCAATTCCTGATTCAAATTTATATACCCAACCTAGAATCTTTTTTCATAGCGTTGATGATGTGTTGAATGTGGGTACTTAAATCAAGACCAATTTCTTCTGCCCCTTTCTTTATATCCTCTCTATTAACATTTCTCGCAAAAGCTTTATCTTTCATTTTCTTTATAACCCCTTTGACTTCTACTTCTTGTATACCACCAGGTTTCATTAATGCGTATGCTGTTACAAGTCCTGTGATTTCATCACATGCGAATAAATACTTTGAGATTAATGAATCTCGGGGGATAGTTGTTCTTTCAGGATATGCATGTGAAAGAATAATGTTAATAAATTCTTCATCATATCCTGCTTCTCTTAGAATGGGAACAGCTGTGTTGGGATGTGTATCAGGATACATTTCCCAGTCCAAATCATGCAGTAACCCAACTTCACCCCATTTTTCTATGTCTTCATTTAATAATTCAGCATAATATTTCATACAAGATTCAACTGCATAACAGTGTTTTATAAGGTTTTCGTTTTTAATATAATTTCGTAACAAATCTTCTGCTTTCATATTGTTAGGAACTTTATATATTTATTATTTGTATAATTTATTGTAACTTAATGTTTAAGTTTTTTAAAAAAAATATCAAAATGCGAAAGGAAACAAAATGGCAAAAAAAATTCTATTTGTAGTCTTCTTACTAACTACGATTTTTGTGATTAGTGGAACTTCTTACTCTCAGACTCTTTATTTTTGTGAAGGTGTAAATAGTAAAGGTTATCCAATTAATGAAAGTAATACTTTCTATATTCCAAAAGATGGGGGATATTTGTACTTTTTAGTACGCCTTCCATATGAGATTGGATGCGAATATGTTTATTACGAAATTTACGATGTTGATAATGACTATACTGAAACATATAATACTACCATTACTCAAGATGATATGAGTAGAGATTGGGTTTGGTTCTGGAAAAAAGTAACATTTTATAAACCAGGATACTACCACGTCTATGTTAAAGATTGCTTCGGTTATTATATAACCTCAGCATATCTTGATATATATTATCAATAAAGAAAATCATGATAATAATAACCGGATATTAAAGTAAAATTTTCTCAATTTGCTTTTTATCCGGTCTTATTATTCCTTTGTCTGTTATTAATGCTGTCACGAGTCTTGCAGGGGTAATATCAAAACCAAAGTTTTTTGCTTTACTTTTTTGTGGAGTAATGAGTACTTTGTTTATACCCTTATTATAACCTTCTATAAATTTTACTTCATCTGAATTTCTTTCTTCAATTGGAATTTCTTTTAATGCATTATTGATTTTTAAGTCAAATGAACTGATTGGTAATGCTACATAGAAAGGAATTTTGTTATCAAACGCTGCGAGAGCTGTTTTGTATGTACCAATTTTATTACACACATCCCCATTAATAGTTGTCCTATCAGAACCAACAATAACCATATCTACTAGACCTTTTTGCATAACATATCCACCTGCATTGTCAGTTATTATTGTATGTTTTATACCGTTATGTAATAATTCCCAAGCAGTTAATCTTGCACCTTGATTCCTTGGTCTGGTTTCCTCAATCCAAATATGCATCTTTATACCTTCTGTTTTAGCTAAGTATATTGGTGCCAGTGCTGTACCATAGTCAATACAAGCCAGCCATCCAGCATTGCAATGAGTAAGGATGTTTAACTCTTTATGTTTTTTTTTGTTAAAAAGATTCTTTATAATTCTTAAACCATTAATTCCAATTTTATAACTTGCTTCTTCTTCTGTTTTTAGTAGTTGATTCGCAGTGTTTAAAACATTTAATAATTTTTGCTCGGGAAGTTCAGTAAAGTAATATGCTTCAAGAGTTCTTTCAACTGAATATTTTAAATTTATTGCAGTTGGACGCGTGCTGAGTATTTTTTTAGATACCTTAATTGTGTAAGAATCTAATTCTTTTCCTCTGTAACCTTTTATTATACCTTCTTTTATTGCAAGGTAAATTCCATATGCCCCTGCAACACCAATTACAGGGGCACCTCTTACGGTCATATTCTTTATAGCGGTTATTACATCCTCAGAAGAGTCTAATGTTAATATTTTGAATTTAAAGGGTAATAAATTTTGATCTATTGTTTTTATTTTACCACCTTTATCAATCCAAATTGTTTTATAATGTTTACCGTTTACTAGCATTAAGTCATCTTTTGATATTTTCTTTTCTGCTCTTCAATTCTTTCTTTCAAATCTTTCGGATATGCTTGTACATTAAAAGCGTAGTTTAATTGTTCTTCCATTCTACAAGACCATACAAGCTTTCCATTCCAAATAGTTATATCAGGGCATCCATCACACATATTTTGCCTTCCATCTTCCATAATGTCTATTGGTTGTATTATCATAATTGACTGAGTATATAATTTTCGAAAAATATTCAATGGATTTCTGAAATATTTGAAGAAAATTTTTCTCAATTTTTTATCAAATGCACCAAGTAAAAGCAGTGATTTTCCCTTAGCTTGTGTCTTTGGTCGAGTGTATGCTAAATATTTACCAGTAAACAAATGGTGAAAAGTCTGTATTATCTCAATTCCCTTGCTACCCATATAACCATATCTTTTTCTCTTTGTTGCAAGTTTTATAGAAAGTAACCATTTGAATGATTCAGGATCACTTGTACCATTTAAATAAGCACAACTATCAAATTCAGGGTCTTGATTTTTTATAAGTTCGTAAACCTCTTCTGCTTTTATGTCAACAACATCTTCCGGTTGAATATTATAGACCAACTCCGCTGAATTTACAGGATATGGACCAATAAAGAAATCATATAATTTATTATTTGCCATTCTGTAAAGAATGAATACCATTACATTTACGATATCTATATTTTCTTCAGCCCATTTCACCATACCTGGTATATATTGTAGGGTATCACGATAAACAGTAGAATTAAAAGAGCAAGCAATATCTCCAACTTCACTTAACATTTTTGCATAATGATATCTTAACTCATTTAATTCTAATTCATTAGCTTCTAACCAACCGGGTCGTCTTTGTTTACTATCTATATGAAATGTAAACCCAAAGACCCCAGCTTTCTTCAACTCTAATAAAAAATCTTTTGTTAAGGTAAATCCATTTGTATTTATTATTGGTTTTAGACCACAATTTTTTACTTCCTTGACTATATCAATAATATTTGGATGTAGTAAGGGCTCCCCTCCTGCAATAGAAATTCCATCTGTTCTTCTATATTTATTCAGTAATCTAATTTCTTCTTTTACTTCCTCAAGTGATTTATGACCATTTTTTAAATTTTTTCTGTAACAACCAACGCAAGCAAGATTACATTTTGCAGTTGGTTCTAACCAAGTAATTGAGTTATCTGTTAAGTTCCATGGTAATCTGTAATAGTTTTGATGATTCAATTTTATCATAACCTCGTCCTTTTTATTTTAATTGATAATTACAAATTTAATATAGTGATATTAAATTTTTATTTATAATACTTTACTTTTACATAAATTTATATTAAATTTTAATTAATTTCAAGTATCGGTTAATATGGATGGGAGTTTTACATTTAATAAATTAAAGGAATATTTTGATAAGAGGGCTAAATTATTTAAAGTGCCCGTTAGTGAAAAAATGATGAGTGAATGTATTAATCCATTTATAACGATATCACGAGAGACGGGTGCGGGAGAAATTACTCTTGGAGAAAAATTGGTGTCTTATTTGAATAAATATGATAAAGCCAAAACTGCCGAATGGTTATTGTTAGATAAAAATTTATTAGAAAAGGTTAGTGAAGACCATAAAATCTCTACGGGGATATTGAATTCGATTCCTGAGAAAAAAATTCCTGAAGTTCAAGGAATGATTGAGCAATTTTTCGGTCTACATCCTTCTATGTCGAAACTTAATAAGAAAGTGAGTGAAACAATAATCAAACTTGCTACTATGGGTGGTGTTATTATATTTGGAAGAGGAGCGAATATTATTACTAGAAATTTAACAAATGGATTACATATAAGGCTCATTTCTTCTCTTGAAAAGAAAATTGAAAATATAAGAAGTTTTTTCAATTTGGATAAAGTTAATGCGATAAAGTTTATTAAACAAGAGGATAAGGATAGAGAAAATTACATAAGAAAAAATTTCAATAAAGATATTAAAGCACCAGAATTATATTCTATGATTATTAATCTTGCTAATATTGATATTGATGATGCTGTTGTTATAATTGCAGAACAAGCAATAAGGATGAGAAAGGCTATATAAGTAACTGAAGAATATAGATTTAAAAAGGGGGGAGATGTCAAGAAAATAGATAATAAATACCTTTATTTATTGAAAAATTTATACAAATTATGCATTCAAAATTTATTGAAATATAAGTATATTGCATATAAAAATTGGCTAAATAAAAGTAATTGTTTTGAATTTAGGAGATGATGATAATATTAGGATAACAAGAGAAAAGTATCAGTTTTACACCTCTAATTATAATATTCAATTCTTTCAAAAGTTAGTTATTAAAAAATTAACAGTAAAATAGCCTATGTATAATTTTATTTCATTAAATGTTAAATGTCCCCATTGCAGTGAGTCTTTTATGGATGAAGAAATTTTGGTTGATAATCAACCTAGTATAAAACTTAAAATTAAAATAGAGGACAAGTCTGGAATAATTAGACTAAGCTCAATCTATGGAAGTTATAATTATATTTGTGATTTTGAAATACAGAAAGACTCTATTGCAACTTTTTCTTGTATGCATTGCAATGGTGTTTTAAATACAGATGAAAAGTGTAGTGTTTGTAATGCTCCTATGGTGACTTTTGTTTTAGATATAGGGGGTAAAGTTACAATTTGTTCAAGAGCGGGTTGTAAAAATCACCTTGTTGAGTTTGAAGATTTATCACAAGCATTGACAAAGTTATATCAAGATTATGGTTATCAATTGAAGATTTTAGAACCTGAAACACAACCTGCACGAGAAGAGAAAGTATCAAATAAGGAAGAAGATGAGGTAAAAGAAATAATAGAAACAGGAACTTATTTAAATGCTTACTGCCCATTTTGTAAGCATAGTTTGAATGAAGAAGATATGTTAAAACTTAAAATAATTAATGAAAAGAACGAAGAAGGATATGTATTTTTAAGTCCATATTTAAATGTCTTTTCTTCAAAATCTACTATTTTTTTGCAAGAGGATAAAGTAGTAAATGATATCAAGTGTCCTCATTGTGAGCAAAGTCTGGTTTTAAAGGACAAGTCTTGTGAATTGTGTGGATCTCCTGTCGCGGTTATTTCCATTAGTGCTAGGACTAAATTAATTGATTTTTATATATGCTCTAAAAAAGGTTGTAGATGGCATGGTTTAAGTGAAGATGATATTAATGAAATAAAACTTGAAGATAGTATGGAATGGTAAAAAATTAAGGAGAAAATCTTATGTTTCAAATAGTAAGAAAACAAGAAATGGCTAAGGGGTCGATAATTAGATTTGATATTCACGCCCCAAAAATTGCTGAAAAAGCAAAAGCAGGACAATTTGTAATATTAAGGGTAAATGAATTTGGTGAGAGAGTTCCGATGACTATAGCAGACAAAGATGCATTTTCAGGAACAATAACAATAATCTTTCAAGTTGTTGGAAAAACCACTGCTCTTATGCGTTCATTGAAAGAGGGTGAATTAATAAGGGATGTAGTTGGTCCTTTAGGAAGACCTGCTGAAGTTTCAAAGATAGGTACAGTTATTATGGTTGGTGGTGGAACAGGAATTGCCATATTACATCATGTTGCAAAAGCGTTTAAAGAAGCGGGGAACTTCGTTATAGGTATTATTGGAGCTAGAGAAAAAGATTTGATTATTTTAGAAAGGGAAATGCAAGCAATATGCGACGAATTGGTTGTTACTACTGATGATGGTAGTTGGGGCATTAGAGGATTTGTAACTCAACCACTTGAAAAATATCTTGAAGAGAGGTATGATATAAAACTTGTTTATGCTATAGGTCCAATTGTAATGATGAAAAATGTCTGTAAATTAACTAAAAAATACAACATTCCTACAATGGTCTCGTTAAATCCTATTATGATAGATGGTACAGGTATGTGTGGAGGATGTAGAGTTACAATTGGTAATGAAATAAAGTTCTGTTGTGTTGATGGTCCAGATTTTAATGGTCATGAAGTAGATTTTGATGAACTTGAAAAGAGAAATTCTCTTTATTTAAAGGAAGAAAAAGATTCATTATTATATTCAATAAGATAATAAATTAAATAACATCTTTATGGTACTTCAAGATGTAAAATACCTGAAGTTTAAGACTTATCTAAATACATATTGTCCGCATTGTAAAAATACATTCAATTGGGAACGGAAAGAAGAGAAATATTTAGTATTCAAAGCAAAATATAAAGGAGAATTAATTGATTTAAAACTAAGTCCATATTTAGATGTATTTGAAGTGGTTTCTTCTAAACCGATTGCGGAAGGGGATATACTAGATGACTTACTCTGTCCGAAATGTAAGAAGTCCTTGATAGTTGATAATATCAAGTGTGCTGAATGTGGTTCTGCAGCTGCTGAGATGATAATAACGGCATTCTCAAAGTTGATTCCATTCTTCATCTGTATGAGATGCGGTTGTCCTTGGCATGGCTTGACGAAAGCAGATGAAAATAAGATAAAACTAAAAATTCCACGACAAGAAATGCCTGAGCAGGACCAAAAGCTGAGAGTGACGAATTTTCAGGAGGTTCCATATGGTTATACATCGGAATTAGCAGAGTTAGAAGCAGGTAGATGTTTGCAATGTAAAGAACCAAAATGTGTTGATGGTTGTCCTGTAAATATAGATATTCCAGAATTCATAAGGTTAACTTCCGAGGGTAAATATGATGAAGCAATAAAAAAAATTAAAGAGCGAAATATTTTACCTGCAATTTGTGGTAGAGTTTGTCCACAGGAAACTCAATGTGAAGCAAAATGCATACTCGGATTAAGGGATAGACCTGTTGCGATTGGTAATCTTGAGAGATTTCTTGCTGATTATGAGCGAAGGATGGAACTTGTAAAAATTCCTGAAATTAAAAGGAGAATCAATAAACGAATAGCTGTTGTGGGTAGTGGACCTGCAGGACTTACAGTTGCAGCAGATTTACAACAGCTTGGATATCAGGTAACAATCTTTGAAGCTTTACATGAACCTGGAGGAGTTTTAGTTTATGGTATTCCTGAATTTAGATTACCAAAAGCAATTGTCCATGCTGAAATAGATTACTTAAAACAACTTGGAGTAAAAATAGAATTGAATTGCGTTGTTGGCAAAACAGTAACTATGCAAGAGTTGAAACAGAATTTTGATGCTGTTTTTATTGGAGTTGGGGCTGGGCTTCCTGTGTTTATGAATATAGAAGGTGAAAATTTAGGGAATATATTTTCAGCTAACGAATATCTTACTAGAATGAATTTGATGAAAGCATATCGCTTTCCCGAGTATGATACACCAAAACCTAAGGGAAACAAAGTGGTCGTAATTGGTGGAGGAAATGTTGCAATGGATGCAGCAAGAACAGCAATTAGAACGGGTGCTTCTGAAGTAACTATTGTTTATCGTAGATCTAGAGCTGAGTTACCTGCAAGGATTGAGGAAGTAAGACATGCTGAAGAAGAGGGGATAAAATTTATGTTGCTTACTAACCCCATAAGATATATAGGGAATGACCAGAAAATGGTTAAAGGAATGGAATGCATAAGGATGCAATTAGGTGAACCTGACAGTTCGGGTAGAAGAAGGCCAATACCGATTGAAGGTTCGAATTTTATTATTGAATGTGACCTTGTTGTTGTTGCTATTGGAACTTCTTCAAATCCATTAATATTTCAGGATTTCCCAGAATTAAAAAGAAATAAGTGGGGATATATAGAAGTAAATCCAGAGACGAATGAAACATCAGTTGAGAATGTATATGCAGGTGGCGACATTGTAACTGGTTCTGCTACTGTTATTCAAGCGATGGGTGCAGGCAGAATAGCTGCTAATGCAATACATAAGAAATTAAGTGGTGAAGATTTAACAAAAGTAAAAGAGGAATTACCAAAAGACGAGACTGTTTCAGAACCAGTAGAAATTAACAACGGAAATAAAAAACAATAATGTTTATAAAATAAATTATAATTTCTATGAGAATAGAGCGAATATGTAAGATAGAAGAAAAGGAAACATTAACACAAGATATAGATTTAGGTTTAATTGAACCATTAATAAAAAAATACAAGTATAAAAAGGGCAATCTAATTCCACTTTTACAAGGTGTGCAAGATATTTATGGATACATTCCCGAACAAGCATTTTATGAGATATCTAAGCAGACTGGTTTAAAACTAAATGATTTATATGGTGTTGCAACTTTTTATGCCCAATTTAGACTTAATCCTGTAGGGAAACATATTGTTAGAATCTGTCATGGTACTGCATGCCATGTTCAGAATGCAACAAAAGTAACAGAAGATTTATTGAATTTTCTTGAAATAAAAGACGGTGAGACTACTCCTGATAGAATTTTTACAGTTGAGACTGTTGCTTGTCTTGGGTGTTGTTCACTTGCACCTGTTATGATGATTGGAGATGAGACATACGGAAAGTTGACAGGAAAAAAAGCTGTTGAAATTATAAAAGAAATCAGACGCAAGGAAGTTCTCAGTTCCAAAAAAATTGAAGAACCTTCCCAAAATTAATTATTTCAATATACTAAAATTCATCAAGAATGGATAAAATACAAGTAATTGTAGGGTTAGGAAGTTGTGGTATTGCTGCTGGTGCCGCAAAAGTATACAATGAAATTGAGAGAATTAAAGCAGCAGATAATCTTGATTTTGAACTTAAGAAAACCAGTTGTATTGGGATGTGCTTTAAAGAACCATTAGTAGAAATAAAAGATGAATCAGGCTCTTATCTGTATGGTGAAGTAGATACAAAAAAAATTGATGAGATTTTAGAAAGCCACATTACGAAATTAACACCTTTAAAGGATTATCTTGTATATTCGGATGTTGTTGAAGTTCCATACAGTAAATATTTCAAAGGGCAAGTAAAAATTGCGTTACGAAATTGTGGATATATTGATCCAGAGTCAATAGAAGATTATGAAGCCAGAGATGGTTATAAAGCAATGAAAAAAATTGCTAATGAAAAAATAAGTTGTCAGGATGTTATAAAAATAGTAATAGACTCTGGATTAAGAGGAAGAGGAGGTGGAGGTTTCCCAACTGGTTTGAAGTGGAAATTTGCAAATAGTTCACCTGGTACAGAAAAATATGTTATTTGTAATGCTGACGAAGGAGACCCTGGAGCATTTATGGATAGGTCTGTTTTAGAAGGTGATCCGCATTCGGTTCTTGAAGGTATGATTATTGCCGCTTACTCAATTGGAGCGAACGAAGGAGTTATCTATTGTAGAGCAGAATATCCGCTTGCAGTAAAAAGATTAAATAAAGCCATAGAGCAAGCAAGACAAAAAGGTTATCTTGGTAAAGATATATTTGGAATAGAAGGATTTGATTTTGACATTTATGTAAAAGAAGGTGCAGGTGCTTTTGTATGTGGTGAAGAAACAGCACTTATTGCTTCAGTAGAGGGTGAAAGAGGAATGCCAAGAAGAAGGCCACCTTTTCCTGCTGTTTCAGGGTTATGGCGAAAACCTACTAATATTAATAATGTTGAAACTTATGCTAATATTCCCTGGATTATTTTAAACGGTGCAAAGGAATATGCAAAATATGGTACAGAAAAAAGTAAAGGCACAAAAGTTTTTGCTCTCACGGGGAAAATTAAAAATGGTGGTCTGGTTGAAGTACCCATGGGAATTACAATTAGGGAAATCATATATAATCTTGGTGGAGGAATTATAGGAGATAAAAAATTTAAAGCTGTACAATTAGGAGGACCCTCAGGTGGTTGCATACCTGAATACCTTTCGGATACGATGGTTGATTATGATTCGGTTAATGCTACTGGTGCTATCATGGGTTCAGGAGGTATGGTTGTTATGGATGAAACTACCTGTATGGTTGATGTAGCAAGATTTTTCCTTGATTTCACTCAAAAAGAATCTTGTGGAAAATGTACTTTTTGTAGAATAGGTACTAAAAGAATGCTTGAAATTTTAACTAGAATTACAGAAGGTGAAGGTAAAGAGGGTGATATAGAAACATTGGAAATTCTTGCTAATGAGATTAAAGAAGCTTCTCTATGTGGTTTAGGGCAGACTGCACCTAACCCCGTACTTACTACGATTAAATACTTTAGAGATGAATATGAAGCACATATACGAGATAAAAAATGCCCTGCTTTATATTGTAAAAAACTTCTTACTTATGAAGTTATCCCTGAAAAATGTGTTGGCTGTTTGGTTTGTAAAAGAGGTTGTCCCGTTAATGCAATAGAAGGGGAAAAGAAACAGGTGCATTACATTAAACAGGAATTATGTATTAAATGCGGTGATTGTTTCACCAAGTGTAAATTTGATGCAATAAAAGTTTTTTAATTTTTTGAGAAAAAATATTTATAATGGAAAAATTAAATGTAATTTTAAACGGAAAGATTGTAAAAGGTATTAAAGGTGAAACCATTCTTCAATTAGCTACAAGGAATGGTATTGATATTCCAACTTTGTGTAATGATGAAAGATTGGAGCCATATTCCTCTTGTTATGTTTGTGTAGTTGAAGTTGAAGGTATGCGAGGTTTGCAACCATCTTGTTCGACTAAGATAGCTGAAGGGATGAAAATTACTACGAATAGCGATAAAGTTATCAAATCTCGAAAAGCAGCTTTAGAATTACTTTTAAGTAATCATTATGCAGATTGTGTTGCTCCTTGCAAATTAACTTGTCCTGCTAGTGTTGATGTACAGGGGTATATAGCATTAATTAATAAAGGATTGTATAGTGAAGCAGTAAAATTAATTAAAGAGACCAATCCACTACCAGCTATTTGTGGTAGAGTTTGTGTCAGGCCCTGTGAAGTTGCTTGTAGGAGAAATTTAGTTGAAGGTGTTGGTGTAGGAATAGATTATCTCAAAAGATATGCTACTGATAAGGATTTCGAAAGCGGTACGGATTTATCTCCTGAAATTAAACCTGCAACTAATAAAAAGGTTTGCATTATCGGTGCAGGGCCAGGTGGTTTGACAGCAGCATACTACTTAGCATTAGAAGGACATAGTGTAGAAATTTTTGAAGCTCTTCCTCATCCAGGAGGTATGCTAAGATATGGAATTCCACCCTATAGACTTCCAAATGATATTATAGATAAAGAAGTTGAAAATATTTGTAAACTCGGTGTTAAAATACATTATGAAAAAAGATTAGGTAAAAATTTGAGTTTCAAAGACTTAAAAAATAAATATGATGCTTTTATTCTTGCAATTGGTTCTCAGTCTGGTACAAGAATTGGTTGTGAAAATGACAATGCAGAAAATGTATTTTCAGGTATTGATTTTTTAAGAAATATGGAATTAACAGGGCAAAGGTATGATTTCACTGGTAAAAAAGTAGCTGTTATTGGTGGTGGTAATACAGCAATGGATTGTTGTAGAACCGCAATGAGATGTGGTGCGGAAAAAGTATATATTGTATATCGAAGAACCGAAAACGAAATGCCTGCAAATAAAATTGAAATTCATGAATCAAAACTGGAAGGTGTTGAATATTTATTCTTAACTGCCCCTGCAAAAGTAAATCTTGACGAATCTGGTAAAGTTAAGTCATTAACATGTTACAAGATGAAACTTGGTGAACCAGATGCATCAGGAAGAAGGAGACCAATTAAAGTAGATGGTTCCGAATTTGAAATAGAAGTGGATTATATACTTGCTGCAATAGGACAGAAGACTAATGTAGACTTTATCAATGATATAAATGATAATTCCGATGAAAAATTGATTATAAATAAATGGGGTGATATAGAAGCTGATAAACATACATTAAGAACATCAATTAAAAATATATTCGCCGCAGGAGATTCTGTTACTGGTCCTGCTACTTTAATAGAAGCAATTGCACAGGGAAGAAAAGCAGCCAAAAGTTGTCATCAATATTTATCAGGTGAACCAATAACAGGAGAGGAATTCGAATTTATTAGTAGAAAAGATAATTTCAGAAAGCAGTTGCCTGAAGAATATAAAGATAGATATAAGTATCAACTAAGGGAAGAAATGCCAACATTACCTCCAGATAAGAGAAAAAATTTCAATGAAGTAGAATTAGGATATACAGATGAAATGGCTTATAGGGAAACACTTAGATGCCTTGAATGTGGATGTTCTGAATATTTTACTTGTGATTTGAAAAAATATTCAACTCAATATAAAGCAGAGCAATATAAACTTGGGGGAGAATTTAAAACTTATGAAATTGATTTCCGTCATCCTTATATTGAAATTGATAATAATAAATGTATACTTTGTTCAAGGTGTATAAGAATTTGTAAAGAAGTAGTAGGAGCAAATGCTCTTGGACTTGTAAATAGAGGATTTGATACTTATGTAGCACCAAGTATGAATAAGAAACTTCTTGATACAGATTGTGAATCTTGTGGAATGTGTATATCTACCTGTCCGACTGGTGCTATAACAGAAAATGTAAAGTTTAAACCAGGTCCAGTAAAACTTACAGATTATGAAACTGTATGTAATTTCTGCTCTATCGGTTGTGAAATAAGATTGCACCATATTAATGGATATTATATGAAAGTGACAGGTGCTCCAGGTGTAGTAAATAAAGATACGAATATTTGTAGATATGCAAAGTTCGGTTATCAATATTTAAATGATAAATCGAGAGTTTTAAAACCATTATATAAACATCGAGGAGAATTTAAAGAAATTGATTTTGATACTGCATATAAGATTATTTACGATAAAATAAAATCTGTACTCCCTGATGAGAATGTATTTTTTGCAGGTGCAAGACTCTCTAATGAAGAGTTATACTTAATTCAAAAATTTGCACGTGCAGCGGTTAAAACAAACAATATAAGTAGTTTCCATTATTTAAATAGGGGAAATGGATATTACACAGATAACTATTTAAATGTTCCTTTTGAGCAAATTAGTGGAGCGAGTAAAATTTATTTAATAGGCTCAGAGATTAATTATGAAAATCCTGTTGTAAGTTATCTTATCAATAATGCACGAATTAAAAATAATACAAAATTAGAAGTAATTACTACTGATGAAAACAGTAGTATGTTGAAAAGAGCAGATAGAGTGCTGATTGTGAAATCATATTACTATTTTATAAAAGCTGTAAATCATTATCTACTTAGTCACAATAGAGAAAACAGAATATTCATTAATGACCATACTGAAGGTTTTGAAGAATATAAAAAATCATTACTATTCGAAGATTATAATACCTTACTTAAGAATTCAGGTGTTTTCTTTGAAAAAAGATTAATGGAATTTGCTGATAACTTTAATATTGAGCAAAATGCAATCATAATATTTTCTGAAAAACATATTTCTTCTAATGCTGTGAAGGAGCTTTATAATTTAGTATTAATAACAGGGAAGTTAGGGAAAATATCCAGTGGATTAATAGCTCTTAAGGAAAAAAATAATTCACAAGGACTATTTGATATGGGAATACATCCAGCATTAGGAGTTGGTGGTATGGATATTGTTAATGACGAAGAATTCATTATAAAATTAAAGAAGGTATGGAATGTATCTCAGATACCTGTTGTAGTTAACGAAAATTTATTAGATTATATTATAAAAGGTAATGTTAAAAATATATTTATTTTTGGAGAAGACCCTCTAGGATGTGCTATAGATAAAAATAAAATACTTGAGATGCTTTCTAAGGCTCAATTTAAAGTGGTTCAAGATTATTTCATTACAGAAACAGCTGAATTAGCTGATTTAATTTTACCTGCGTCACTTCCACAGGAAAGTGGTGGTAGCTATACGAATACTCAAAAATTTATCCTACATTTTGATCGTGAAATAGAACCTTTTGTAGAGAGAAGAACATTTGAACAATTTATTGATTTAATGAAACTTTTTGGAGTTAAAAATAAACTTGACTTAACAAATAATATAACTATAGAAATTGCCTCTTTATTACCTGATAAAAAGACAAACGGAAAGATGAAACTTGAGCATACTACAGAAGATAATTATAATAGAATGTTTAATTATGGATGTGATGTGGTTGTTAAAAGGTTTGAAGAAGAATTTTTTAAATTAACAAATATTAAAATAAATTAATTAAATTATATATGGCAGATTTTAAAAACATTAATGATATTCTTGACTTTGCAATAGCAAGGGAGCAAGAATCAGTAGACTTTTATACAAATTTGAGTAATAAAGCGCGCAACGAAGAAATGAAAAATGTTTTTCATGAGTTTGCAATGGAAGAGGTTAAACATAAAGCAAGATTGCAGAAGATAAAAGATGAAGGGATAATGGAAATATCAGATGAAAAAGTGCAGGATTTAAAAATATCAGATTATACCGTCAATATTACTCCAACCCCTGATATGAGTTATGAAGAAGCTTTAATCCTTGCTATGAATAAAGAGAAAGCAGCATATAAACTTTATATGAAACTTTCGACTAAAACTGATGACCCCAATTTAAGAGAAGTTTTTCTCTCTCTTGCTCAGGAGGAATCTAAACATAAATTAAGATTTGAAATAGAATATGATGAATTTGTTTTAAGGGAAAATTAGTTAATATTTCTATTTAATAATTCAGTGTTTGTGGATTTTATAATGTGAGTGTATGTGCTTGTGCATCATACCATTATGAAGGTGGGTATGTTCGTGGATTAAATTTACTTTGAGTAATATTTCTTCATTTTCCAGAATATCCTCTGCTCTTCCAATTATTTCTACTTTGTGCTGCTCATTCAGAACGCATAAGTCAGGTTTTAAATCGTCAATTAAACCTAAATCGTGAGTTGAAATTATTATGGTTTTACCCGTTTTTTTTAGTTCATAAATTATTTCCACAATTAAACCTTGTGTCTTGGGGTCAAGCTCTGAGGTTGGTTCATCAAGCAGAATTACCTCTGGGTTCAGTATGAGTGCTGATGCAATTGCAACCTTTTTTTTCTCACCTCCTGATAGAGAGGATATTGCCCTATTAAGCAAAGATGATATCTTCATTAATTCTGCAACTTGTTCAACTCTTTCCTTTATTTCTTTATCGGAAATCTCAGTTTGAATTAGTCCAAATGATAATTCTGAATATACATCAGAACAAAATAACTGTGAATCGGTATCTTGAAAAACAAGAGTATTTGTGGTTCTAAATTTTCTTACAAAATCTATATTTTTAAATTTTACTTCATTCAACTCTTCACCTTTGTAAATAACATTTCCTTGATTTGGATACAATAATCCGTTTAATATATGCATTAAAGTAGATTTTCCACATCCATTGACACCAATGAATGCAAAAATTGAATTCTCATTTATTGTTAAGGTAATATCCTCTAATGCAATTATTTCTTTTAAGTAGTAGTAAGATACATTTCTTAAATCATATAATATTTTCTTATCATTCATATATTTTGTATACCTCTACTTTTCATTGATAGGGAAATCTTGTAAAATTTATCTTTAGTTCTTTTGTATAAAAAGAAAGCTCTAGAACCTGTTATTTTATAATAAAAGGATTTGTCAGGATATGTGAATAACCTGCTTTTAAGGGAGAAGTAAAAACTATTTACAGTTCTTGTAAAAGTTATAATATATTTTTGAGTAATTAATAATATTGTTCTGAATGTTAATGGTATTCCAATTACTTTTAGTGAATCAATAATTTTCTCAATAGGTTCACTTTGAAGAACCATAATGGTTATACAAATCGAGTTGAAAACTCTTAATGTTATTAACATTGTTACTGAAAATCCCTCTTTTGAAATAAATATTTTGTTGGGAACATTTATAAACCAGAAATGAATATTATTACTTAATTCAATTATATTAATTAATGGTTGTCCCTTTGTAATTAAATTCAAAGATGCAGGGAGTGATAAAAGAAATCCTAAAAATATTGTTGGATAAATAATTTTTTTTGCAAAGTTTAAGCTAACATTTAGATTGTTGTATGTTCCAATAAATATTAATGACATGCAATTTAATAGAAAAAATATAATTAGTTGGTAATCTATTGAATTTGCAATAGATATTAATATTAGAAAGACAATTAATAACAATATTTTAATCTTTGTGGGGATTCTGTTTAAGAAATTATCTTTGGTTGAAAAAGAAATATTATTATCAAAATATATACTGAGGATTTTTGAGGTATTAATGATACCTTTATCAATAACCTTTAATTTGAATTTTTTATTTCTTTTTTTTGATATTAAATTTTCAGGAGTAAGTCCATCCTGCTCTGTATTTGTATAATAATTATTATTCCTGTAAAAAAAGTCAGGAAGGTTCACTTATATTTTTATATAATTTAAAAAATAATTTAAAAAATAAAAAAATAATTAAAGAGCCAATAATAGCAGAAATTAGATAAGAAATTATTTGTAATATTAAAGGAGAATTTTCTCCGAAAATATTACTATAATCTGAAAACATTCCTTTGAATAAAGATGATAATTTTTCCATTCCTTTTGGTATAAAGCCAACCATTTTTTCCACTGTTTCTGTATCCCATTCTCCCCATGCATCTCCTGATCCGAATATATACGGTAATAATAAACCTAATGGACTCAATATAATAAATATTATTAACCAGATTAATAATTTTTTTTGAAATTTACTCACAAGTAATAAATTAATTATTTCCTTTCAGACAATAAATAGACTCTGGTTCATATTTTAAAAAATAACTTACTATTGCCATAGTGATTAAACCTTCAACGACAGAAAAAATAATTAAATGTTCCAATGCCATTACAGGTATTGCAATTTCTAGAGGGTATGGTGAATATAATGGTGTCCCATCTTCTGCATGAGCAACTAATGGTTGAATTCCAAGTTGAATTGCAGTTGCAATAGCAGCTAAAAGTAGTCCAATATAACCTGCTAAAAAGGAACTTACTTGGATTCTTAGTTTAGATTTTGATGTGCTATTTATTATTTTAAAAATAAAATATGATGCAAATGGCATAATTACCGCCATATTAAAACAATTTGCACCTAGTGCAGTAATGCCACCATCAGCGAAAAGTAATGCTTGTATAATTAATACAACACTAATTGAAATAACTGCTACCCATGGTCCTAAAATAATTGTAATCACAGCTGCCCCAACTGCATGTCCTGTCGTACCACCTGGAATTGGAATATTAAATAGCATAATTAAAAATGAAAAAACTGCACTCATAGCAATATATGCAATATACTCAGAGGTTAGAATTTTTTTTATTTTTTTTAGTGCAATTCCCCAAAAGGGTAGCATTATACCATAAAGGGGGATATATGTTTGAGGACTTAAATATCCATCAGGAATATGCATAATTCTTATGAGTTAAAAAAACCCGGAAATAAAATTCCGGGTTTTTTATTTTTGATTATTTTGAATAGCTCTATCTTCCTAGTGCATCCAATCTAAGTTTTTTTGCCATCAATTCTTCCTTTGTCTCCTTATGGTCTTCATCCATTACTATTGCTTCCGTTGGACATGCTGGAATGCATTGTGGTTCATCAAAGAAACCTACGCATTCAGTGCATTTGTCCGGGACAACATAAGTATGGTCATTTGAAAGTGCGTCATGTTCTTCGCCTCCAAGAACCCACGGAACTCCTGCCTCATAAATTGCATTGTTTGGGCATTCTGCTTCACAGGCTCCACAGGCGATGCATTCATCTGTTATCTTTACTGCCACAGTTTTCTATCTCCTTAATTTTATTTTTTAAAATAGGTTTACATTCAAAATTAAAAATAATTAGTATAAAATTGAATACCAAAAAGTAAAGATTTTAATAAAATTGTATATATTTAAGTTATTTATTATTAAGAATTTATGAATTTCATTATTTTTTCAGGGGTGGTTTCATCATCTATCTCTAAGTAACTTGTATTTTCATAGTTGATGGCTAACCAATTTGATACCACTTTTATCTCATCTAATTCTTCCTGTGAAAATTTATGCTTTGTGTATTTATTTAAAGAGAAAAATAAATATTCTGTTTCCTCTAAAATATCATTTAATATATCAGTTTGGTTAATCTCATTTTGGCCATTTAAAAGAAATGTCTTAATTAATTTCCCGTTGTGAATAAAAAATATTTCCCTTTTTGTTTTGTTATCACATTTTATAATTACTTTTTTATCATTTATTGCGGATGTAATTACTTTGTGATTATTCATAACTTTTAAAATGTCCTTCAACTTATCCCTAATTATAGCAGCTTTTTCGAAATCTAATTTATTTGAAAAATTTTCCATTTGTAAACGTAATTTAAATTGTATTGAATTTACATCTGTTCCTGTTAAATAATTATGTACTTTCTCTACTTCTTTTAAATAATCTTCTTGTGATATATATTTTTTACAAGGTGCATAACATTTATCTATGTCGTAGTAAAAACAATTTGAGTTTTCTTCTGATGGTTTTATTTCTTTCCTTTCACACTTTCTTAATTTAAAGTTGTTTTGTATGTCTTTCAAAAGTAGTGTTATTGTGCTTTTACTTGTAAATGGACCATAATAATATGCACTATCATTTTCTATCTCATATACACTCTCTATTGTAGGAAAGTTATATTGGTAGTTTATTTTTAAAAATGGATGATATATATATCTTTTTATTGCTGTATTATATTTTGGTTTGTGTTTTTTAATTAGTTTCGATTCTAATATTAGTGCACTTAGTTCAGAATTTGTTAATTCATATTCCACAGAATATACTGACGAAAGCAATTTTCTTATTTTTGGTGAGATTTGCGTGTGATGATGGAAATAAGAAGAAATTCTATCTTTTAAGTTTTTTGCTTTCCCAATGTAAAGTATCTCCCCTGATTTATTTTTCATAAAATATACACCAGGTTCTTCTGGTATTTTTTTTAAATCTATATTTACTCGCTTTAAAGCAGGGGATTTATTTTCTTTTGTATATATCCTGCTATTTTGAAATTTAATTATATCTTCTATGTATTCATATTCAAATTCATCTTGGAGTATATCTAAAAATTTTAGTAATATTTTTGTTGTTGTGATTGCATCACTATATGAGCGATGTTTTCTAAGTTGTTTTATACCAAAATATCTTGCAAGGTTAGAAAGGGATTTACTTTTTAATTTTCGTAGTAACCTTCTTGCGAGTTTACAAGTACATAATGTATTTAAATTGAAATTATATGAAGGATTTGTTCTTCTAAATGATTCTCTTACGAATTTGTAGTCAAACAGAACATTGTGTCCTGAAAAGATTGGTGGTATTTCGTCGTCAAAAATATAATTATATATATCATCGTTAATATCTTCAAAAGATGGTTTGTTAATTACATCTTCATTAGCAATACCAGTCATTGAAGTAATAAAAGATGGAATATGCTTTTTAGGATTTATTAATGTTGTAAAATTATCTACAATTTCACTATTTTTTACTTTTATTAAAGATATTTCTATTATTCTATCAATATAAGGAGATAGCCCCGTTGTTTCAACATCACAAACGATGAAGTTACAATCTTGAATGTAGGTTTTTGAGGTAGTCATTAAAATTAGTTAAAAATATCAAAGTTAATATTCTTAAACAATTAAATACATATTAATAATTTTTTACTACGATTATATTTACTACGAATTCAGGAAATTCTATTTAATTTGTTTATTTAATACTATGAAGAAGCTTTTCTTATACTTGTTAATTATCATATTATACTTTGCTTATTCTTGCAAGCGGGATATTGGTATGGAGACACGCAATAATTTGGATAAAAACCATTTATTAAAAGTCATAAACAAAGACACTCAGATTTTTTCTAAAGTAAAAGCACCACTTGGGGAAATTATCGAATCTCTTCCAACATATGAAAATCTAATAGCATTAACCTTCGATGCTTGTGAATATAAAAAAGCGTCATATTTTGATACAACCGTATTGAATTATTTGATAAAAGAGAAAATTCCAGTTACAATTTTTGTATCGGGGAAATTTGCTGTGAGAAACTCTGAAAAATTAAAATGTATTTCACAATATGATTTCATAGAAATAGAAAATCACAGTTTAAATCATAATAATCATACAGAAAAATTAACAATAAAAGAGTTGGAAAATGAAGTTTTAGAAAATGACAGAATAATAAAAGAAATAACTGGAAGGAATACAAAATTTTTCAGATTCCCTGCAGGAAATTATAATAATAAATCACTGGAAGTATTAAAAAATTTGAAATATCCCGTTATCCATTGGACATTTGTTAGTGGAGATTATGATAAACATATGACTCCCCAAAAATTGTACAATAAAGTTATCAGTAAAATTAGCTCTGGTTGCATTTTGATATTTCACATTAACGGGCGAGGTTATGGTACAAGAGAAGCTCTACCCTATATTATAGATTATATAAGAAATAACAATTACCGTATAGTTAAGTTGGAAGATGTCTTTGAATAAATGTATAAAATTTTTCTTTTTCACTCATCTTTTTTAACAAATCTACCTGTTTCACTATCTCTTACTACTTTTTGACAATCGAATATTTGTCCGTTCATTGCAATATAAACACCTCTTTCCAGCACATTTGCAGCACCAATTGCAACCCCAAGGTTAAACCCTGCATCAGAATTAGAGAACCGCTCGGGACGCATAGCACCTGTCAAGATAATAACTTTATCTTTTATCTCTGCTAATTTTTTCGCGGTATCAATCATTGTATCTGTTCCATGAGTAATTATTATTTTATTGATTTCTGTGTTTAAACAGGCATTGTATATTTCTTCTCTATCGTCTTCGGTTAAATCTAAACTATCTTTTTGTAAAAGTGGTAATATCTCAAAATCAAATGAGGGATTGATATTTTCCAGAATCCTTTGTACAGCTGGTTCAGTTATTTCAAATGGATATCCTTTTGTTAAGCGAGGATAATCCTTGTCAATAGTTCCTCCTGTTTGTATGAAAAGAATTTTCATTTTATTTTATTTTTCTTATAACTTAATAAAATTTGTGATTAACATATATAACAAAAATTTTAACTAAAGCTTATTTAAATTTTAATATGATAAGTACAATTGTTCAAATTAATGTAGGCCAATTATAGATAAAATTAAGAGATAATTATAAAGTGGAGATACAGTTATTTGTGTAAATATGAATTACTTAACCCGAAAGTAAGTTAATTAATTTAATTATATTATTTATAAAAATTCAAGAACTTTTATAATCTTAAAAAAACAATTGATATATTATTATAAATAAATTTGTAAATATATTTTCTGAATTAAAAATTAAATTCTATATTAAATGACAAATAGGTCTCTTAGTTATAATTGTAAAAAAATTTAAATACACTTTTACAGATTATTATTTTAAAAGTGAATCAAACCGCATTCAACTTATTTTACCAATACCATTCTTTTAGATTCTGAATATGAGTTGGTAATTAGGGAATAGAAATATACTCCACTTGGTAGATTATTCCCATAGTTATCTTTTCCATCGAATAATACAGAATAATTTCCACTTGGTAAACTTGAATTAACAAGTGACTTTACTTCTTGGCCAATTGAATTATATATATTTAGTTTTACATAAGTAAGTTCAGGAATCCCAAACTCTATTTTCGTTGTTGGGTTAAAAGGATTTGGATAATTTTGTTTCAAATAATAATTGTCTGGTAGAATAGAGTTTTGATTCATTATTCCTACAGAAGCACTCACATTAAATTTATATATCTTTCCGTTAGTTGAATGATGTAATATATAAAATTCGTTATTTTGATCTAAACCAAATGAAGAAATCATATATGGACTATCAATTAGAAGTGAGTCTGAAGTTACAATCCCATTTTGATAACGCAGCATCCAGATTCTTCCCGTACAGTAATCTCCATAAATATATGCTCCTTGAAGCTCAGGTCTGCGAGTTCCCCTATAAACATAACCACCTGTTATAGAACAGTCACCTAATAAATGAGAATATACTTTGATAGGCATAGTTTTTCCTGTTGTATCGCATCCAACTGGAGGATTATAACAACTGAACCCTTCCAGAACCCGCCATCCATAGTTTTTTCCTGATTCTATTATATCAATTTCTTCAAATCCACTTTGTCCAACATCACCTGCATATATTATTCCTGTAACTAAATCTTGAGATATTTTCCATGGGTTTCTTAATCCATATGCGAATATTTCACCAATACCTGCTGAGGGATTATTATAAAATGGGTTTGTAGGTGGAATTACATATTTTTTAGTTTGTGTCGAGTCGTTAATATCTATTCTTAAAATTTTCCCAAGTAATGTTTGAGTATTTTGTGCATTGTTAAATGGATCACCACCTGAACCACCATCTCCAGTTGCTATATATAAATATCCATCTAATCCAAACATTAAAGTGCCACCATTGTGATTAGCAAATGGTTGTTGAAAAGTAAGAATAATCGTTTCACTGAGTGAATCTGCTTTGTTTGGATTTCCATTTAATACTTTGAATCTAGATATAACAGTTCTCAATGGATTAGGTGCAGTATAATTAACATAGAAATAACCATTGTTTATATAATTAGGATGAAATGCAAGCCCCAGCAAACCTTCTTCTCCATTTGAAGAGGAAATTTTATTAGAAATATTTAGGAATATATTTACCTGTGAATTATTAACATTTGAATCGTTTGGTATAACCTTAATTATTCCATTTTGTTCGACTATAAAAATTCTGTTCGTTCCATCAGGACTATAGGTTAGATGAACTGGTTTTGCAAATGTTAGATTAGGGAAAGCGTCTACAAGTTGTATATTAGGATTTTGTGAAAATAACACACGAGTAAAAAATAATATTAATAAAAATGATATTTGTTTTCTCATAAATTCAATTTTTAATAAAAAAACAAATTATTAAATAATAAAATTTCAAACAGTTAATTAATTAGTGGAAAATTGTATGGAAGGAATTGTAATTAATTTACAGATGGGTCATCAGGGAATGATGAGATTATTGCAAATTCTCTTCCAAGATCTCTCAAAGCTTTAGACCAAATCGAATTGTAATCTGTACTAAAAATGTATTCTTCTAATCCTTCACCTACAAACCATGAAGTGTCGAGTAGTTCTTTATGCAATTGTCCTGCCCCCCAACCTGAGTATCCAAGAAAAAATCTGAAATCACTTGGTTTTACTAAACCAGTTTCAATGAGTTCCTTTAATTCTTCAAAATCACCCCCCCAGTAAATCCCGTTATTTATTTCATAACCACTTTTTAGTACATCTCCAGCACGATGAATAAAATTGACTAAATCTGTTTCTACTGGTCCTCCGAATAATACTGGTGCATCAAACTCTGGAAAGTCGTTTATAATTTCATTTAATTTATATTTTAATGGTTTATTAATAATAAATCCAAGAGATCCTTTGTCATCATGCTCACATAAAAAAACAACTGACCTTTTAAATACATCAGATAAAAATGGAGCTGATATTAAAATTTTTCCTTTTGTAGGAACTGAAATTGCATTTGAATTCATACTTAAAATTATATCTTTTTTATTAAATTATCACTATATAAATAGTATGTTAATATACATTTTTTTTAATTTTAAAAAATTGTAAATTTCATAAAGGAGGAAGGAGATATAAAATTTTTTTGAGTTGAATGATAAGTAGTACTGAATTTAAAAAGAGATTATCCCAAATCAAATTAGTTGTTACAGATGTAGATGGTACTTTAACTAATGATAAAGATGAACTTGGAGATGAAACTATTTACTATGCGAGGAAATTACAAAGTGAAAAAGGGATTAAAATAACTTTTGCCACTCAGAGAATCCATTCGTCAGTTGTAAAGTATGCTGAACAAATGGATATTAATATTCCCTTAATGACTGTTAATGGTGCACTTATTAAGGGACTTAATGGAACTGTTGTTTCCAAATCTGTTATACCACCAAGAAAAGTATTAAAAGCTCTTAAACTAGCAAAATATCACTTTGTAAGAATTGCTATTTGTTATAATGATGTTATTTTATATACAGAGGATAATTCAGTCTTGAAAGATTATATGCACAGAATAGGAACAGATTATGTGCTTGTTAAAGATTACAATGATTATATTGATGATGTTGTGGAAATTATTATGCTTGGAAATGAAAAAAAGGTAATAAAACACATACAAAAAAAACTTAATTTCCCTTATAAATTATTTTTAACAGCAAAATATTACAGGTCCAATTCGAATTTAGGGGTTTTCCATCTTGAAGTTAGAAAATCTGGTACTTCAAAAAGAACAGGGCTTTACAAAATTGCTAAATATTTAAAAGTAAATAAGTCTGAAATTGCTGTGGTTGGGGATTGGTATAACGACAGAGAGCTTTTTGAATGTGGATGTTTAAATATTGCAGTGCAAAATGCTGTTCCAGAAATCAAGCATATGGCTCATTTCATTACTAAAAGAACTAATAATGAAGATGGATTGGGGGAATTTCTTAAGCTATTATACGAAAATACTCCTTAAATTTTACCTTAAATTTTCATAAAAAAAGTTTTATCTTAACACTTTGATTTAATAATTATATAAGTTATTACTATGAAAAAAATTATTGAATGTGTTCCTAATATCTCGGAAGGTCGAAATCCAGAAATTATTAATGCAGTTGCTGATGCTGTGCGTAGCGTTAAAGGGGCAAAACTCCTTGATGTTGACCCAGGAAAATCTACAAATAGAACTGTAATAACTTTTGTTGGTGATGAAGAGTCAGTAGTAGAAGCAGCATTCCAACTTTCAAAGAAAGCATATGAATTAATTGATATGACTCAACATAAAGGAGAGCATCCAAGACTTGGTGCAGTTGATGTTGTCCCTTTTGTTCCGGTGGCAAATGTTACAATTGAAGAGTGTGTACAATGTGCACTGAGGTATGGTGAAAGAGTAGGTAAGGAACTTGGGGTGCCTGTCTATCTATATGAGCACGCTTCAAATAACCCTGAGAGAAAAATGCTAAAACAAATAAGAGCAGGTGAGTACGAGGGTTTGAAGGAGAAAATATATAAACCAGAATGGAAACCAGATTTTGGGCCACAGGAATTTATTCCAAAGTCAGGCGCTACTGTTACTGGGGTAAGATTCTTTTTAATTGCTTACAATGTCAATATATTAGGTACAAAAGAACAGGCCCATCGAATAGCACTTAATATAAGAGAGCAGGGGAGAAATGATGGAAAACCAGGTAGATTAAAACAGATAAAAGCAATTGGTTGGTATGTAGATGAATATAATATGGCACAAGTTTCTGTGAATATTGATAATTACAAAGTTACTCCTCCACATATTGTTTTTGAAGAATGCGTCAAAGATGCAAAAGAACTAAATATTGCTGTTTGTGGTAGTGAAATAGTAGGTTTAATACCGCTTGAAGCAATGCTTATGGCTGCTGATTATTATATTCAGAAGGAAAATCTATTTATAATTGATGAACGGCAAAAAATAAGATTGGTAGTTGAAAGACTTGGATTAAACTCTGTTTCACAATTTATTCCAGAGAAAAGGATTATTGAATATATGGTGAAGGAAGAACCCGATGAACCGCTTGCATCACTTTCAGTAAGAAAGTTTATCGAACTTGTTGGTGCTAGAACATCTGCTCCTGGTGGAGGTAGTGTTTCTGCAGCAGTTGCTGCACTTGGTGCTGCTCTTGGTACCATGATGGGCTGGATGACTTATGGAGTTCGAAAATTTGAGAAACTTGATTCAAAAATGCGTGCAAACATTAAACCACTTCACCTAAAGATGCAGGAATTAATTCCACTTATAGATGCTGATACAAATGCGTTTAATGATTATTTGGTTGCTATGCGACTTCCTAAAAATACTGACGAAGAAATAAAAATTCGTGAAGAAAAAATGCAGGAAGGGTTGAAAAAAGCAATTGATGTACCTCTAAGTGTAATGCGTATTGCTGATTCTTGCTGGGATTATATGATTGAAATGGCAAAATATGGAAACATAAATTCGAAAAGTGATTTGGAAGTTGGTGCTAAATCTTTAGAAACTGGTATTTGGGGAGCACATAGAAATGTACTTATTAATTTACCAAAAGTTACCGATGAAGAATACAAAACAAAAATTTTAACTGAATCTCAGGAAATAATTAAAAGAGCGGAAAAAAATTATAAAAAAGTCGTTAAGATTTTGAGCAGAAGAAATTAATCTATCAAAGTAAAATACTCGTACTCTCCATCAATGTGATGAAAAAGTATTCCAGCCCGTATTAGATTTACAATTGTTCTACTGGCTCTTCTTTCAGAAATATTTGCAATTTTTTTGAATTCTTTAACTGTAATTCTATCCTTTGTTTTCAGTAGTTCTATTAGCTGCTTTTCAATTTTACCAAGTGAAAAAATAAATGGTTTGGAATCTGGATTTGAGTATTTCAAAATACTTATAGTTTCTCTTGATGCTATAACACTTTTATCTTTATTTCTTATATATACTTTGTTTTGAGTTGAGTCAGATTCGTTAATCAAATAATGGGGTTTATTCTTACTTTCGGGGATGTGAATTATTAAAACATCTTTGTTTTTTATACATACAATCTCAGTGTTATAATCAATTTCTGGTTCACAATGGAACTTTGCTGCAATATCAATTAGTTCGAGTTCACTTTTTTCACTTTCAATCCCAACTATTTCTCTGTCATCATCAACCCCAAATAGAATCATACCACCCTTTGTATTAGCAAAGGCTACCATTTCCTTTGCTATTTTATCAGGTTCAGTGAATTTTCTTTTAAATTCTACTTTTGAGTTTTCCCCATTTTCAATTATGTTATGTAATTCAACCAGATACATTTTTAATTCTTTTTTCTTTATCTAAATAGTCTTGTAATATTATTTGAGCAGATAAAGAATCAAGAATGCCTTTCTCTCTTCTTTTTTTCCTACTATAGTCTGAATTAATCATCTTATCCTGAGCAATTGAGCTTGTAAATCTTTCATCATAAAATAATATTTCTATGTTAAGTTTTTTTAATTTTATTAATAATTCTAATTTATTTCCAAAATCCTTAGCTTTCTTTGTAATTTCTGTTTCTTTGGATTTAAAATTTATTGGTAGACCGATTATTATCTTGGAAATGTTTTCTTTTTTACTTATATCAATTATTTTATCGAAAACATCTTTTTCATTAATTAGATAGTCTCTTGGAAATGCAATAAGTTTATTTTCATCACTTATTGCGACCCCGATTCTTTTAAGACCGAAGTCAAAAGCAAGATACTTATCCTTTATATTAGCAGACATCAAAATTTTAGTTCAGAATTAGTCTGTCTTTTCTTTTAAGAAATTCTTTAATATTTTTCCAGGTTTAAAATGCATCTTTCTTCTACCGGGTACATATACAAACTCACCAGTCTTTAGGTTTCTTGCTTTTGGTTTAGGTTTAGTCTTCTTAACTTCAAAAACACCGAAGTCTCTTATCTCTATTCTAATGACGGGGTTTGCTGTCATAATTAATTCTCTCAAAGATTCAAAAAGCGAATCCACGATTAATTTTTTCGTCAGCTTTTTTCCCGCAAGTTTTTCATCCATCTTTTTCTCAACATCTTTTCTTGTTAATGTTGGAACCCGTGTTTGATTTTGCTCGTTATTCATATTTTTTATCTCCTATGGTTTTTAAAAATCTTTTTAAATAAATGTATGTAGAATATAAAATTAACAAAATTGCTATATATATTAAATAACTGTTAATTGTTTTTAAAAGTTCAATATTAGTTATTGATAATAATAGAATTATTCCAATCATTAATGCTGCAACCTTTCCAGGATAGTTTGACATCAAAGTTATTTTATATTTAACCGTGGTATATAACCCAAATAAAAGAATTAGTAAATCTCTTACTATAATTATTATCAAGAACCATAAAGGTATTAAATCTAATTTAAATACTATGATACCTATAACTATTATACATAACTTATCTGCTAATGGGTCAATAATTTTTCCTGTTTCTGTAATCATATTAAACTTTCTAGCTATATAACCATCTAATGTATCTGTAAGCCATATAAAAATCAATAATATAATTACATATATTCTATATCTGTCCAAATTGTTTAACATCAAAATAGCTGTTGGCACAATAGCTAAGATTCTCAAAAAAGACAGCAAATTAGGTAAATAAAATATCTCTTTTTTCAATAACTTAGTAAGAAAATTTTTATTTTTAATAAATATATAAAAAAATTATAATATAAACAACTAATTTTTATAGAATTAAGGAATACACCAAGTTATTTTATATTAGTTTTCATGTATACTTAATATTTTGTTACTAAATTTGAGATTTTTTTTGACTGAATTATTTTAACAAATAAAAGTAATTATACAATTTCATCTTTAATTTTCTTTGTAATTTTTAATGAAAGACTTGTTCTTTCTTAACTTAATTATTTCTAAACGAGCATATTCGTAAGCATCATCATAACTTTTACCCTTTTTCATTTCATTAATTTCGAGTAATTCTTGTTCAATTGTAAATGACAGTTCCTCACAGGAAATTTGCGCATCAATCCAAATTTCATTTTTTGGAATAAAGTAATATTCAAAATAATTTCCACCAAATCCAAAATCGGGGTATAGTTCTTGTCTAATCCTGTATCCGTCAACGATCCATACAAAAATACTATCAATTTGATTATATAATTGCCTATAAATATTTTCTAATTTTATTTTGTCTGGGAGTGAAGAGATTTCTTTGATTGAATCGATATCAATTGTTGAAACCGAGTCAAGTAATGATTCATGTCTTTTGGCTGTTTCAGAAAAATGTTTTCGCATTTGCAGTTCAACCGAAAGTGATGAATCATGAGCATCTAAATATGTCATTCCATGTTCTTTCATCAATTTACTTTCATTTATTTCATGCAAAATTGTTAATTCAAGTTCTTCGCAGTTAATAGAGTTATCAATCCAGATTTCACCTTCTGGTATAAATTTATATACTTCGGGATTTCCACCATAAATAAAATCGGAAAATATTTCTTTTCTAATTAATGTTCCGTCTATAATCCATAAATTGTAATTGCCTCTATTTCCTAAATAATATCTGTAAATGTTGATTGGGTATTTTTCCTCTTTACAAGAAAAAAAGATTATGAAAATTAAAAGAGCAATAATTATTTTATTTTTCATATAAATGAATTTTTAAGTTACAGATCTATATTCTTTGTGTGTTCAATAAAAAAGTCATTTTTATAAAATATTTGATTAATATAGAATATAAATTTTTATATAATTAAGTTAAATTTACTTATGAATCTTTTTGCTATAATTAAAGGATATAGAAATTTAATCTTACTTGCATTAAGTCTTGTTATTATAGAAAACATTGCCTGGATTGTAGAACCATTTATATTTGGTAAAGTAATAGATGCCGTTATTGATGTTCAGATTATCAAGAAGGAAAAGAAAATATTAGAAGATACTACAAAAACCGAGGAAGAAAAGAAACTTGAACTTTCAGAATATGAGGAATTTATTTCAGGAGAGGGTGCAGGAGAAAAAAATACATCATTATTCGATTCTTTAAAAATAAAATTTAATGAAAACCCTGAAATTTCAATATTATTTCCATTATCAATTTGGCTTTTTGCTTTTGCTATCAATTCTGGTGTTGGAGCATTAAGAAGGTCAGTAGACCCTAAGATATTCCTAAAAATTTATACTAAAATAGCTACTATAATTAGCCGTAATTCATTTAGAAAAAATATTCCTACTTCTAAAACTACAGCAAGAGTTGAATTATCATACCAATTTATTGTGTTTATGCAATATAGAGCTCCTGAAATAATTGAAAATATTATTAATACAATTGGTGCTCTTATTGCGCTATACTATTTTGATTGGCGTATTTCACTCACATGCTTGTTCATAATAATACCTATATATTTTACAAACAAATTATATTTTAAAAGAGTAATGCCATTGCAAAAGGAATTTCATGATGAGTATGAGAAAATCTTTGAAATATTCTCACAGAAAGACTCCATTTTGATATCAAAATATTTCAGCAATTTAGCAAAACCTCAAAAGAAAATTGCTAATTGGGGTGCATTTAATTTTTCTGTAATAAGAGTTTCTTTTATGATTATCTTTTTAGTTATCCTGTATGTGTCAGTAGAACTTGATGAGTTTTCAGCGGGAGAGTTATATTCTATTGTGGCTTATTTGTGGACTTTTATCACAGCTACTGAGTACCTTCCAGAACTCCTTGAGAATATCACTTCAATTCGTGATATATCAAGAAGATTGAAATTAGAATCGGATTTAGAATCAACTTAATGTTTAAAATCAGCAGTAGATTTTTTACCTATAGTTGTATAGACTACTATTTTGTATAATATTTTTACATTCAACATTAAAGGGAATTAAATTATAATAAACCTGATTATTTTTTATGTGTTGTCTTGATTATAATTCTTTTTATTTCATTGAAAATCCCTGAAAGAACATATAAAACACATAGGGGAAAAGCAGCATACCCTTTAGTTATAATTGTTATGAAGATTATAAAAATTAGAAAGGAAAATTTGAAAGGGTGTTCAATAATGAATTTTTTATTTACTTTAGGAAATGTGAGATATTCAATTTTTGTAATCATCAAGACAGGTATTACTAATGACAGTATAAATATAAGAAACTTACTTAATTCTATTGAGAAAATTTTATTATGGTATAATAGTAAATAAGAGCAAGTAGTGAATGCTACGACTGGTGTTGGGAGTCCTAGAAATTTTTCTTTGTCTGTTCCAACTAACTCGACATTAAATCTTGCGAGTCTTAAAGCGGAGAAAATTAAAAATAGTGCTGAAAACAAAATTCCTATTTGATTATATGTATGAAAATATACATTATATACTAAAACTGAAGGTGCAAGACCAAAAGATATAACATCAGCTAAAGAATCTAATTCAACTCCAAATTTACTAGATGACTTTAAAAACCTAGCAATGATACCATCAAAGAAATCAAACATACCTGCATAGATAATAAATAAAGCAGAAGAGACGAATTCACCTTTCGAACTTTCAATAACAGATATAAACCCACAGATAGCGTTTAGAATAGTAAATAAACTAGGGATAAATTTTTTACTAAATATCATCTAATTAAGTTTTGCTAAAATTGTTACTCCAGCTTTTACTTTTTCTCCAATTTTAACTGTTATTTCCGAATTTATTGGTATAAACAAATCTACACGAGAGCCAAATTTTATCATACCAAATCTCATACCTGATGTTACTTCTTCTCCTTCTTTTAAGTCGCAAACAATTCTTCTTGCAAGAAAACCAGCAACCTGTCGAAATAAAATTATTTTTTCTCCTGTATCTATAGCAATTTCAGTTCTTTCGTTTAACTCTGATGATTTATCCTTAAAAGCAGCTTTAAATTTTCCTTTTATATGTTTTATATAAATTATTTTTCCAGATATTGGTATTCTGTTAACATGGACATTTAAGGGTGATAGAAATATACTTACGAGATTATAGTATTCATCTTGTAATATTTCTCTGTAAAAATTGTTCACTTTTTCTATTCTAACAATTTTGCCATCTGCGGGAGATAATATTGATTTGAATGATTTATTCCCTTCAATAATTTTTCTTTCTGGGTCTCTAAAAAAGAATAAAGTAAATGCTAAAATTAACAATGAAATGATAAGTAATGTAATCCTTACTTGTTTTACTTGAATTATAAATGAAATAAATATTAAAGAGACAGAAATGAAAAACGCTTTCCAAATTACATCTTTGCCGTATTTTGTCATATTAATTCAAATTATCTTATTACTATACAAAATTAGTTATATATATTGATTAAATCACTTCATAATAATAAAAAAAACCCGATAGTAATGATAACTATCGGGTATATAAAATAAATTTTTATTGTTAATTTTTTTACCTTAATTTTCGGGTGAATTATGATTTGTATCTTGAGAAGGAGGAGTATTTATTATGGCCGTATCATCTCCAATTATATCTTCAATTTTAAAATCTATTACTTCTGATTCATAACTTCTGGTTTTTTCTATTAAATCTTTAACTGTAAATTTTTTAGGTAATTTAAATTTTTCAATGTATTCATCAATTTCTTTTTGGTCTTTATCTTTCAAATACTCAATTACAGAAAGCACAATTTTTTTATTCGCTTTATCAAATTCAATTACTTCTGCTTTTAATTTATCATCAGCTTTAAAAATTTCCGCAAGATTTTTAATTGTTGATATTGAAAATTGAGAAGCAGGGATAAAAGCATGGACATCATCAGGTAGTTCTACAATAACCCCTTTCTCAATTGGTCTTACTATTTTGCATTCAGTTTCAAATCCTGGTTTGTATTTTTCTTCTAATTTATCCCATGGGTTTTCAAATAATTGCTTGTGTCCTAGTGATATTCTTTGATTTGGTATGTCGATTCCTAAAATAACAACTTCTATTTCATCACCTATTTTTGCAAATTCATTGAGATTAAATATTTTCTTTGTCCAAGATAAGTCTGAAATATGTATTAATCCATCTATACCTTCTTCTAATTCCACAAATATTCCAAAGTTTTGTATATTGCATATTTTACCTTTCTGTTTAGTACCAATCGGGTATTTGTCAAGAATACTTTGCCATGGATTTGGTGTTAATTGTTTCATCCCAAGCGATAGTTTTCTATTTTCATAATCAATATTGAGAATCTGAGCATCTACAACCTGTCCCATTGTAACCATCTGACTTGGATTGGTGATATGTTGTGTCCAAGACATCTCGCTGATGTGAATTAATCCTTCAATACCTTTTTCTATTTCTATAAATGCGCCATATTCAGTAAGTGATACAACTTTTCCTGAAACTCTATCACCTACTTTATATTTTTCCTGAATATTTTCCCATGGATGTGGTTGAAGTTGTTTTAATCCGAGATATACTCTTTGCTTTTCTTCATCAAATTCTATTACATATACATCTATTTCTTCATCAAGTTTTACTACATCACTCGGGTGATTTATCCTTCCCCAAGACAAGTCAGTAATGTGAATTAATCCATCTAAGCCACCTAAATCAACAAATACACCAAAATCAGTAATTGCTTTTACAGTTGCTTTAAGTACCATTCCTTTTTTAATTGTCTTCAATAATTCTTCGCGCTGACCTGCCATTGATTCTTCAATCAGTATTTTATGAGAAACAATTATATTCTCGATAGCATTGTTAATCTTGATTACTTTGAAATCCATTACTTTGTTTACATATTCATCATAGTCTCTAATCGGTTTTGTATCAATTTGTGAACCAGGTAAAAATGCACTTAATCCATTAATATCAACAACAAATCCACCCTTAATTCTTTTTGTACATTTACCCTTAATAACAGTTCCATTTTTATGAGCTTCAACAATTTTATCCCAATTTTTAATGGAATCTGCTTTTTTCTTAGAAAGAACTAATTGTCCTTCTTTATCTTCTATTTTTTCAAGAAATACTTCTACTTCATTTCCTATTACAAGTTCACTTGGGTCAGAAAATTCATTTATTGAAACCCTACCGTCAGATTTTGATCCAATGTCTATTAGAACATCTTCCCCATGAATAGCAACTATTTTCCCTTTGACGACTTCATTTTCTTTTATTACATTAAAAGTTTTTTCATACAATTTTAACATTGTTTGAAATTCTTCTTCGCTGTATTCACCATGCAAAGATTTTGTGTCAGTCTGTTTCTCTTCTCCCTGAGCTTTTTCAGGTTGATTTTCTTTTTGTAATTCTAATTCTTCGGTCATATATTTTTTATCCTTTTGTTATTCCCAATAGAGTGGATAAGTTCTATTGGGTTTAATTTATTAAAAAAGTTACTTATTAATTGTTCCTAAATTTATTTTTTGAAGTATTGACTTATATAAAAAGTCAACTTGTTCTTCAATTATCATATATGTCGTATCTACTTCGATAGCATCAGGTGCTTTTTGTAATGGTGATTCTTCTCGATTTATATCCATTTCATCTCGCTTTGTAATTTCATTTATTATCTTATCAAGTTGTACTTGATATCCGTAGTCTTGCAAATCTTGCTGTCGCCTTGCAGCTCGAACATTTATATCACTGGTTAAAAAAAATTTAAAATCTGCATCAGGAAATACTACTGTTCCAATATCCTTACCATCCATAACCAGACTACCTAATTCTTTATATTTTCTTAATTTTTCTGTTATAATTTCTCTTACAGATTTTATTTTTGCAATTGTACTTACTCTGTTGGAAACTTCTAACGATCGCATTTCTTTGGTCATATTAACTTTGTTCATATAAATATCTTCACCTTCCCATGATAAATTACAATTTTTTGTTATCTCAATAATTTTATTTATTTCATTTAGTTTAATGTGGTTAATTATTGTTAAATATGTAACTGCTCTATAAAATGCACCACTATCGATATATTGAATTTGCAATTTTTCAGCAAGCATTTTTCCAGTAATACTTTTTCCTGTACCAGCAGGCCCATCAATAGCAACAACAATATTTTTCATAAATGAATAGAAAAAAACATTCAATATTCAAAACCTTAAATATTTATAAAATCAAACATATTTTCAAGTGATTTCGTTATCAAGTATTTTGTTAATGGAATATGTTATTAATTAAATATAAAATTTGATTTATAAACTTGTAGTTGATTACTTATGGATTAAATAATATCTGAATTATCATATATTTATTATACTTTTTATAAATGTAAATCATTTTTTGTAAAAATATTTTAATCTGAAAGAATTAAGGTACTTGATTTTATCATTGTTTTAACAAAATGTTAAGATTATATTTAAAAGATTTCCATTTTAATTTTTAGAAAAATAAAATTATAATACTTTGAGAAAAAGTTCTATTTTTAATAATTGGACTGAGATGAAATTGTCTCAGTTTAAGTATAAATTACCTAAAAATTTAATCGCAAAAACCCCAAAAATTCCCCGTGATTCTTGTAAATTAATGGTTATCGATACTGCTACTCAAAAAATTGAGACGAAAAAATTTAAGAATGTCATCAATTATATGAATGAAGGTGACGTGTTGGTTTTAAATGATTCTAAAGTATTTCCTGCAAGACTTTTTGGTGTAAAGGAAAAAACAAATGCAAAGATTGAAGTTTTTCTTTTAAGGCAATTATCAGAAATTGAAAATACATGGGATGTGGTTGTTGATCCCGCAAGAAAAGTTAGAATTGGAAATAGAATTTATTTTACTAAAAATCTTTATTGTGAGATAATTGATAATACAACTTCAAGAGGAAGAATAGTTAGATTTAATATAAAAGAAGATTTTGCAAAATGGATAGATAAGCTTGGTAAGACTCCTTTACCACCATATATAAAAAGAGAATCTGATGATAGGGATAGAGAATATTATCAAACAGTTTATGCAAAAAATGTTGGTTCTGTTGCTGCTCCTGCTGCTGGGATTCATTTCACAAAAGAATTACTTTCTAAGATTAAGAAAAAAGGAGTGAAAATTACTTTTATTACTTTACATATTGGACTTGGTACTTTTCGCACTGTTGAGGTAGAAGATCTATCTAAACACAGAATGGACTCAGAATATTATGTAATCACTAAGGAGAGTGCCGAAATTATTAATGAGGGTGTTGAAAGAAGAAAGAATATAATTGCAGTAGGAACTTCAGTTGTAAGAGCTCTTGAATCTAGTATTATAACAGGTCGGAAAGTAAGACCAAATGAAGGCTGGACGGATAAATTTATTCATCCACCACAAACACTAAATGTAGTTAATAGATTAATAACAAATTTTCATCCACCACAGAGTACACATCTAATGCTAGTGTGCTCTCTTGCGGATAGAGATTTGGTTATGAAAGCATACAATAAAGCAGTTAAAGAGAAATATAGATTTTTAGCTTATGGTGATGCTATGATAATAATTTAATCTTGTTTAATTTCAATCAATGAATTTTCATTTAATAATTCCTTCCGCTGGAATTGGTAAAAGGTTCAAAGCCAAAATCCCAAAACAGTTTTATAAAATAGAAGGTAAAGAAATTCTTGCTATAACGATCAGTAAATTTCATAGTATAAGGAATCTTAAAAACATTATTATTTCAGCGAGAAAAGAATATTTTAAAAAAATTTATTCTTTAATAAAAAAATACAATTTCTATAAGGTTACACAAGTTGTCGAAGGTGGTAATACAAGACAGGATTCAGTCTTCAATGCGTTAAGTTATATAAAATGTGATAAATATGATTTTATTGCTGTACATGATGCTGTTAGACCTTTTGTTAAAAGTAAATTCATTGAATTTGTATTTTCGAATGCTGTAAAATACAAAGCAGTTGTTCCCTGTGTAAAAATTAATGATACAGTTAAATTAAAAGGTAAAAATAACTATGTAGAAAAGACACTCGACCGTGATTATATTTACATTGCACAAACTCCCCAGGTGTTTAGATTTGATATTTTGAAAAAATCTTATGACTATTCTAGGAAACAGAAAATAATGGGTACGGATGATGCATCACTAGTTGAAAATGCAGGATATAAAGTGAAAATCATTGATGGAGATTTAAGTAATATAAAGATTACCACAATTGGTGATTTGAATTTTATTTCCCTTTAGTTATATTAGAATAATTATGAATGAATTTAGAATTATCAAAAATGCACTGTGCGTAACTTTTGATTCATTGAATAGGGTAGGATATTATACAATAGTGATTAAGGGAAATAGAATTTTTGATATTGAATACAATTCTACAGGTTCTGACGATGAAATACTTTTAAGAAAGTATCCCGACTCAGTTATATATAATGCTAAGGGTAAAATTTTACTACCTTCATTTCTTAATGCTAATAAAAATTCATCTTACATTCTTTCATCAATTTTTTTCAGGAATTTAAAATATGATGAGTTAAATACAAATATTTCACTAAGACTAATTGACAATTATTTTTTAAAAAATGAGAATTTGGAAGACTTGTTGAATCTATTTAAAATTTCTTTTGTAAGTTCTTTGATTAATGGGGAATGTTTTATTAATGAAAGTTCAAGATACATAAACTCTGAGTTAATTTTAAATGATCTATTTAGTTCAATAAAGGTTAAACCTAATATAATATTCACAGTATATGATAATTATTTAAGTGATTATGTACTCGGGGTAAATAGATTTCATTGTATAGGTATTAAAGAAGATGAAGACTTAAATAATTATACCATAAGTTCACTTAAGTCATCTCTCTCGAGAGGAAATAAGAGAGCTTTAATAGAAGTTTATCAAAGTGCGGGAAGCTCTGATACATTGAGGAGTTTATTTGGTAAATCTTTTATAAGGGTTTTATCTGAGAATGATTTATTAAACAGAAAAGTTATTTTTTCTAATCCAGTGTATTTATCCAATGAAGAATTAGCAATAGTTTCTGAGAAAAATTCTAATATATTGATTTTACCAACAGATTGGATTAGACTATCAAGGAAAACTAATGAACTTGAAAAGTTTTTTACTCATAAAAATGCGTTATCTATATTAATAGGGTCAGGTAATCTTGGGAAAAGTATTTTTTCACAGGTTAAATTACTCTATTCTATTATTCCTAAAATAAGTGTTTCTGCTGAGTCCTTACTGAGACTAATTACTGTAATACCATCAGAGTTTTTTAATATTTCTAATATCTGTGGGTCCATAGAAAAAAATAAACTCGCTAATTTTGTTCTTTTCGATGTTTCAGGGATTAGAAATATGATTAATATATTGGAGTTAAATATTGAATTAATATCAGAGTTTATTTTAGAAAATTTAAGTGAGAAGGATATTTCAGATGTTTTCTTCCATGGTATTCCTGTTTTAGAAAATTATAAAAGCAATTTTATAGATTTCGAAGAGATTTACGATTTACATTCAAATTTATTGCAAAAGCTTCATGAAATAGGAAGATATTTTGACTTCAAAGAAAAAATTTTAATGTCTGAACGAGTTAAAAAACTTTCTTTGGGTATTTCCGAAGAAAAGAAAGAATATGTACCAATCTCATTAGATACAACTGATGTGCAAAATAATGATTTAGAAAGTGATTTTAAAATTGTTGGTATTTATAAAGCAGGTACTTCAAAGGGGGATGCAGATGAAGTTTTTGAAGAAGAATCTATTAGCGATATTAAAACATCGGTTCTTGAGCTTAAAAATTTGAATAATGGTTTTAATTTTCTGAAATATTTTGAAGATAGTGAAGTAAAAACAATAACTCCCAAACCCATAAAAGATACTACTACAACCGACGAGAAAAAAGTTGTTTTCAAAAAGAAAATTTATTTTGACGATACTGAATATTCAAAAGATAATCAGGAAGATAGCTTAAAATCCTCTAAGACCTCTATATTTTCTCATTTTCTAAAATCTAAAGGTAAAAAAGAAGGCAAGATAAAATTCAGGAAAGACAAGTTAAGATTTGGATTCGATGATGAATAATTAATTCTTTTAATTAATTGTAAAAATTCTAAATTTATTTTATTTTAAAAAATTAATAAATCAAATTCATATAAAATGAAAGGAAAAAATAAACTGTTGATTTTAATCAGTATGATGATACTGGTGATATTTTCGTTAAGTAGTTTTCGTGATGGAGGTGATTATACTTTGATTGAAGATGGAAAAGTTATTTACAGAGGCCCCGAAAAAATGTATATGAAAGGGGTTTTGATAATAAAATTTAAAAATGAAATACCCCAACCTTATAATTTACAATTTGGTATTTCCTCCTTGGATAGAATATTAGCACAATATTCTGTCAAAGAAATAAAACAACTCCATCCTTTGAAAAGAGATGTTTCCAAAAGAAAAATCGGTGATGAAGAATTGGCTAAAGTATATCGTATAATTTATGAACAAAACATAGATCCCTTTGATCTGGCAAAAGAAGTTTTGGATTATAACCAGTATCTACTTGATTGGGCAGAACCCGCATTTGTATATAAACCAGATTACATACCTAATGACCCTGCTGTTGCGACTCAATATCATATCAATAAAGTTAATGCATATCAAGCTTGGGATATAAATAGAGGTGATACCAATGTCGTAATTGGTATTGTAGATTCTGGTAGTGATTTAACCCACCCAGACTTACAGGCAAACATTAGAATTAATTGGAATGAACCAATAGATAGTATTGATAATGATCAGAATGGATATATAGACGATTGGATTGGTTGGGATTTCTATTATAATGATAATGACCCAAATATCTATTATCAAAATAATGACCACGGTTCACATGTGTCTGGATGTGCTTCTCAAGTGACTGATAATGGTATTCATGGAGCAGGAGTTGGCTTTAAGACAAAACTTATGATCTGCAAACATACTCCTGATCAAGGTGGAAGTTTATACTATACAGACCAAGGAATTACCTATTGTTACCAAAACGGTGCAAAAGTAATCAACTGTAGTTTTGGAAGCTCTTATTATAGTTCCTATTCGCAAATGGTTGTTAATCTTGCTTGGAGTAATGGTGCTATGGTGGTTGCTTCTGCTGGAAATGATAATTCATTTACTCCAAGATATCCAGCATCTTACGATAATGCTATCTCTGTTGCTGCCACGAATGAAAATGATATAAAGGCATGGTTCTCTAATTATCATACTTCAGTTGATGTAAGTGCTCCTGGTGATAATATATTAAGTACTGTTTGGAAAAATTCATATATTGCATACTCTGGGACTTCTATGTCCGCTCCAATTACTTCGGGAACGGTTGCATTAATCAGAGCTAAAAATCCTACTTGGACTCCTACACAGGTCCTCCAAAGATTGCTTTTGGGGGTAGATAGTATTTACCATCTGAATCCATCTTATGTTGGATATCTTGGTACAGGTAGAATAAATGCGTTTAAATGCTTGGCAGATAATCCAATTCTCACTATTGTTTCTTATACACATACAGACTCTATTTATGGTAATAATGATAAAGTTTATGATGTAGGTGAGATTATACCAATAGCTTTAGTCATGAAAAATATATGGGTTGGAGGAAGTAATGTTTCTATTAGATTGACAACAACAGATCCAGATGTAGAACTTGTTCAAGATTCTGTTTACATTGGTAATGTTCCTGCTTATGGTATAGTTAGCACTACTTATGCAAATACTTTTAAAGTTAAAGCAAAATCAACTTGCCCATTTGACAAAGATATCGTTTTCAAATTAGGGTACTCCAATACTGCATATTCTTCTAATACTGCGAATACTATGACAATTAAATTCAGAATTGGTTATGCAACTCATAATATAAACAATCTGAAATTAACATTGACTAAAGATGGTGCAATTGGAAAAAAGCCAGAAGGATATGGTAATGGATTATTTATTGGTAGTAGTACAAATAATTCAATTTTTGAAGGTGGTTTTCTTGTAGGAATTAATAGCAATCAGGTTTCTGATGTATGTAGAAGAGCAGCATCACCACCGAATAAAGCTGATACTGATTTTGTTGCATTAAGTGCATATAGAATAAATACCCCTGGTACTGTTTCGAATCAAGATGGTTCAGGACTTTTCAATGATGATGGAGCAACTACAAATAAAATTAATGTTCAAATCCGAGCAAATAGTTATGCATTCACAGGAACTGCGGACCAAAATTATATTTTGCTTAGATATGGAATTAAAAATATGAATACAACTGCATTAAATAATGTTTATGCTGGGCTTTTTATATACTTTTCCCCTGATGGATTAAGTAATGATAACATTGCATCACTTGATACCTTAAATAAACTCGGATATGTTTATAATAATACAAGTCCTAACCATTATCTTGGTTTAGCGTTACTTACTAATCAGAATTTAAATTTCAAAGCAGTAAATGTAACCGCAGAAGTATTTAACGGATGGACGACTGAAGAAAAGTGGAATGCAATAAGTCAGGGTATTTCAGTTCCTACTTTTGGTCCAGGTAGGGCTGGTTTGGTAGTTTCTGCAGGACCCTTTAATTTAAGCCCTGGACAATCTGAGTTCATTGGATTTGCTATTGCTTATGGTCAGAGTCTTGCTGAACTTAAGACCAATACAATAACCGCTAAAACAAAATATCAGAGCACTATTGGTATAAAACCGATCTCTACAGAAATACCGGATAAGTATGAACTTATGCAGAATTACCCTAATCCGTTTAATCCGACTACTACTATTAAATTTGCTATTCCCAAGAAAGATTTTGTTAAATTAAATATTTATAATTTGCTCGGTCAACTTGTTTTAAATTTAGTTAACGAAGAGTTGGATGCGGGATATTATTCCATTTCTTTCAATGGTGAGTCTTTCTCTAGCGGTATTTATTTCTATCGCATTGAGACCTCAGGTTTAATAGAGACCAAAAGAATGGTATTAATTAAATAAATTTTTTATTTAATGGAAATAGAAAAGGCAGGAAAATATCCTGCCTTTTTTATTTTATGCTGAAATTTCTACTATATTATTCAAAAAATAGAAAATAGATTAAGGCTGAAAATGCTATTTGTGTTGCTGCCATTGATAAAGCAAAGTATATATCATATTTTCTAGATTTGTCATAGTATTCTTGTATATTAGTTTGCTGATATAAATCATTATTTTCTATCGCTTCATTTTTTAGAATATAAGAAGTTATTGTGCCTCCCACTGAAAATGCAGCAGAAATTCCGATTTTTAAATAATCTCGTTTCTTATTAAAAAATATATTTTTATCCTTAATTACTTTTATATTTTCTTGTTCTATAGTATCCTTTAAAATATAGTTTAATAATTCTTTTTTTGTGTTTAAATAGGTTAAAGAGTCAGTTGAAGCCTGAGATAAAGTGATTTGATTTATAATTAATATTTGTAAAATAATTAAATAAAATATTTTTTTCATATTATTTAAAGCAATAAATATTTTTATCATCACTTGTAACAATTAAGTAATTTTTCCAGATTACTAAACCACCTCTAATCCTTCCATCTAATTGATACTTCCAGAGTAAATTTCCATTATTTTTATTTAAACAATATATATTTTTATCAAAAGAACCTATAAATATTTTTTCATTATGTATAATTGGTGAGCCTGTAATAGTACCACCTGTTTTATATTTCCAGATTTCATTGCCATTAGATTGATTTAAGCAATATATATAACCATTAATCGCTGCAATGTAAAGCTTATCTATATCGAAGCAATTAGAATTAATAGTTTTCGAATTTAAATTTCTTTCCCAAATTATACTTAATGTTTCATTACAACAGTAAAAATTGTTGTTGTTAGCACTGAAAAAAATTTTATCATTATATATAGAAATATCAGAATTGATCATTGATTCAAGTTCTAATTTTTTAACTATTTTGCCTGTATTAACATCTATTTTATATATATTACCATTATCGTTACCAATAAAGATACTACCTTTAAGTAAAGCAGGGGATGAATAGAACGCAGAAAAAATTTCAGAAGAATTTTGAGTTTTTGCGTTCCATATCATATCTCCATTTTCTGAGTTTATTTTCAGTAAATCTCCATTTACAGTTGCTATTATAATATAATCCGATTCTGCAATCATTAAAGTTTCGCACCTTGGAATTTGCCTTTGCCATTTATATTTACCTTCAATTAAATTATATCTTCCAACGAAATTTTCTTTATAACCATTAGTAGTAAAAATTATACTATTGTTGATAATTATCGGAGCAGAAGTAATTGATTTTGCTGGTACTGAAAATGAACCAATTCTGGAGCCCGTATTTATATCTGAAAGTGTGATGTAGCCTTCTAAATTTGCTGAAAAAATTATATTATTTGCTATTGTTAATGGATATTTTGGGTATCCAGCATCACTATTGTAATACCATTGTAAGGTAGGATTATCACTTATATTTAATATAGATTTGGAAATATTGTCTCTCTGATTGGACCCTCCAGGTATAATCCAATCATTTTCTGATAATTCAAGATAGTGAATATTTAATTTTACATAGTTGCAGGACTCAAATATTAAAATTATTAACAATATAAATATAAATAAATATATATGTTTCAAATATTTAATCATTAAATAATTATTATAATATTATCAATAAAAATCAATGAGTAAATATAATTTTTTTTCTTAAAAAAAATATATTACTTGACTTAAAATTACTTTTTATATAATTTATTTTTTGAAAGGAAATGAAATGGAAGATTATTTAAGTTTACTGAATAACGAAGAGTTTTTTAAAAGCGAGGAAGAGAAAAATCGCATTGCCTCTAATTTTGATGAGTTTTTATCCTATTTAAAGAGAAATTTAAGTTTGATTGAGTTTGGGGCAATTGAGGGACTTGTTGACTTTTTCATTGATGAAGAACAATTTGAAAAAGCACTTAAATTAATAGATATTTTATTAGAAATAAACCCTCTTTCACCTGAAACTTATCACTTTAGAGGTATCGCTCTTGAAGGGCTGAAAAGGTATGAAGAAGCATTAGAATGTTATGAAAAAGCATTGAGTCTTAATCCAGGTGATGTAGAAATTTTAATTGATAAAGCATTATTACTTGATTTAATCGATCAGTATCATTATGCAGTTTTGACTTTTGAAGAAGCACTCGAGATTGAACCTGATAATTATTACATTTATTATCATTTAGGAATCTGTCATGCTGAGGAAGGTGAATATGAATATGCGATTGAGTGTTTTAAAAAAGTTTTAGAACTGAATGAAAATTACACAGATGTATTTAACGAACTTGCATATTGCTACTATTGTTTAGAGAATTTAACCCTTGCTGAATATTTTTATAAAAAATATCTTGATGTTAAACCTTTTAACTATAATTCTTGGTTTTATTTAGGGAGGGTTTATTATGAAAGCGACAGATTATTGAAAGCTATTGATGCATTCGAAATGTGTATCTCAATAGATGAAAATTATCACTATGCATATTATTACTCTGGAAAGTGTAATTATTATTTAGGTAGGTATTTTAGAGCAATAGAATTTTATGAAAAAGCTATTAGCATTGCTAAAAATGAGATACTTTATTATTCTGACCTTGCAGAACTTTATTTTCTAATAGGTGAATATTATAAAGCAATTATAAATTATGATTCCATAATAAAACTTTCACCAGACTCATGGCGTCCATTTTATTTAAGAGGGAATTGCTATTATAATCTTGGATTATTTTATAGAGCTTTAAATGATTATAACTCAGCTGCGATATTAAATAAAAATAAAGTAGATATTTGGATATCGAAAGCAGATACTGAAAGAATATTAAAAAAATATGAAGACGCTTTCGAAAGTTATAAAAATGCTCTAGTGATAGAACCACAAAATTATTCAATATGGCTAGATTATGTTGATGCATTAATTGAGCATAAAGAGTTAAAAAAAGCATTAGCAATACTTGATTCATTGATATTTTTAAAATCGGATTATGCAGAAATTTATTATTCAAAAGCAAAAGTTTACTTTCTTCAAAAAGAACTTGAGAAAGGAATTGAAATGGTTTTAAGGGGGTTTGAATTAAAACCTGAGGATAGATTTGAATTTGATTTTAATAAAGATTGGAAGAAAGTATTGGATTTTTTAATGGATCAGTAAGTTAAGTTTTCACCCTAACATCGTATAATTTTTTATCTTTGATTTGAATTATTCTTCTATTTTGGAATCTTTTTACAATTTCAAAATTGTGGGTAGCGACAATTATTGAAGTGCCATTCATATTTATTTTTAGAAGAAGTTTTATTATATCTAATGCTATAAACGGATCAAGGTTCCCCGTTGGTTCATCTGCTAATAAAAAAAGTGGGTCGTTTACAAGTGCTCTTGCTATTGCAACTCTTTGCTGCTCTCCTCCAGAAATATCGTATGGCATTTCATTAAGACGGTTCATTAATCCTACTAATGATGCTACATCATATACCTTTCTTTTTATAGTTTCTTTCTTTTCCCCTGAAATATAGAGTGGCAAAGCTATATTTTCATAAACATTTCTGTCATTTAATAATTTAAAATCCTGAAATATTATACCTAATTTTTGCCGAATCTCTGGTATATCGCTTTTATCTAATTCTGATGATTTATAATTATCAAAAATTATTTCTCCTTTCTCTGGGAAAAGGTCAAAGTATATTAATTTAAGCATTGTTGTTTTTCCGATTCCACTTTCACCAACTAAAAAAACAAATTCACCTTCTTTTATTTCTATATTAGCATCATCAAAAATTGGTTTTGAATGGTAACTGAATTTGACATTTTTAAACTGTAATATTGTATTATACATAATTCGTCATTAGTTTCTTTGTTAATTGGTAATTAATTTTTAAAGCTTGTATTGTTCCAATTGGGTTTGCAATTCCTTTACCAGCAATATCAAAAGCAGTTCCATGTGCAGGAGATGTTCGAATGAATTTTAGACCAGCGGTGATATTAACACCCTTTATTCCTGAGATTAACTTAAAAGGTATCATAATTTGGTCATGATACATTCCTATTATTAAATCAAAGTTTCTGAATTTTTTGAAACCAAAAAAACCATCTGGAGCGAAAGGCCCTTCAATTTTAATTCCAATGTTGTTTAATTGTTTGATAGCAGGTATTATTATTTTTGATTCTTCTATTCCTAATGTATTATTTTCACCTGAATGCGGGTTTAGCGATAAGACAGCAGCTCTGATATTTCTTGAGGAATAAAGTTTTGTTGTCTCTTTATATATATTACTAATTTTTTTAAAAAGAAAATTTTTAGATAATGTTCTAGAAATTTGACTTAATGGAATATGTATTGTGAGAGGGCAGTATATTCTTTTATTATAATACATGAACATAAATGTATCGGGGGATTTGCTTAGGATTTTCAACATTTCTGTATGCCCTGAATATTTATAACCTCCTGCTTGTAATGCAATTTTGGAAATAGGCATTGTAAGAATAGAATCTATTTTTCTGCTTTTTATCAAATCTATTGCTGTGCAAATAGATTTACCTGCAATATAACCTGCATATTTATCTATTTTTCCTGGGGTGAGTTTGAATTTCTTAGGAATTTCAAATTCTAAAATTTCTATATCTGATGGAATTATTATTTTTAACTTTTTAGAGTAATAATCCAGAATTGATTTAGGAGTTATTATTATAAGTTTACCAAAATTTTTAATATTTTTATAATTTAATAATTTTAAAATCAGCTCTGCTCCTATACCATTTGGGTCTCCTATTGTTATACCTATTTTAGGTTTCATTTTTAAATTTCATCTTTTATGTATGTTATTTCTGCATCACCCCATAAACCTTCAAGGTTGTAATATTTTCTTGTTTCTTTTAAAAAAATGTGAACGACAACATCCACAAAATCTATTAATACCCAACTTAAATTTGTATATCCCTCGCTATGCCATGGTTTATAACCTTTCTTTTTTGCCTCTTCTGAGATAAAATCCGCTATTGCTTTTGTATGAACATCAGAAGTTGCTGTGCATATTACAAAAAAGTCAGTGATTGATGTTATTTTCCTGAGATCGAATATTTGTATATCTTCACCTTTTTTCTGTAAAATTAATTTTGAAATATATTCAGCTAAATTTTTTGGGTCATCTAGTTTTCTTTTTCTTGGCATATTATTTTTTATTCTGATATAAATATGGTTTTAATGTATAAAAATCCTTACCAATTATTATTGTAACATCAAGTTGTAAGTCCTTATTATAATTTTGAATTATCCTTGTAGAATCTATTCCAATTACATTCGCGACTAATTTTGCCTTTTCATAATTTTTACCTCTAAGTAAGATTAATGTCTTTTGTACAGTATCTGTTATATAATTACCACTGTTTTTAACATCAACACCTTTCTCTATTAAATAGTTTGTGAATAAGGAAGCTAATTTTTTCTCCCCACAGCCATTTAAAACTTCTGCTGTTGGTTTTATGTTGATGTCAGTGATTTTAAAATTTGTATCAGTCATGTTACTAACTTGAACATCTTTTACACTCTTTGAAGAAAATATTAAGGAGTATATCAAATAACCACAAATGAGCAGAAGTATTAAAATAGTAATATTTAAAAATGTACCCTTATAGTTTTTCAATTTATAAGGTTGCCCCTTTTAAGAATTTTACTTTTTGAATTAAAAAAAATTTTTTTAATATATTTTTTATGGTTGAGTATCGTAAAATCGATTATCATAAATTCCGTAGTTATTGTAGTAATAAGGATCGAAATAATAATTTTTTAAGTTCCTGAATTCAAATTTTATATAGGAATTATCTGAAATCTTATAATCCAAATTCAATCTTGAAAGCCTAATTCCTGTAAATTCATCTTGAAGTAGTTTTGAGTAACTTTTGCCGAATGCTGAACTTACATATGGTGAGTAACTTAGCTCAACATCTGCAGACATAAAAAGCTTATCGGAAATTTTGTAGCTAAGTGTATTTATATAAGAAGTCAAGGAGATTGTTCCATATCTTGAAGATAATATAGAGACTCCAAAGGAATGCTTCATTGAAAAATTTTTTGGGTTAATGAACCCAAGAATATAATTCGTATTCTCGTTCAATGGATTTCCATATGGAGTTTTATATTGTGGATAAGAATTTCCGATAAAAATTAAAACGCTAAATATTAGTAATATTAATTTTATCTTTTTCATATTGTAAATATATCAAATTTTCATCATTTAAACAACAATATAAGATGAATATATTGTAAACTATAATCTGTTTTCATATTAATGAAAAGAAAAAAACTATTATTTATACTTCTCTCATCAGCTTTTGGGGGACTTGAGCTACATTCAATAGAATTTTGTAAGTGGATGCAAGAGAGAGGGTGGGATATTAATATATTAGGAGCGAAAGACACAAAAGTTATTGATGAAGCTGAAAAAAGAAATTTGAGAGTTTATTCAATTGAAAAGCCCAAAAAATATTTCGACATAATTAAACTTAGAAAAGCATTAAACTTAATAAAATCAATTGAACCAGATATAATTTTCGTTAGTGATAATAATGATTTAAACTTTGCTGTATTGCTAAAGAAATTTTATAGAAAGAGATTAAGTCTAATTTACATTTTACATATGCAGATTGGCGTCAAGAAAAGAGATTTGTATCATAGATTTATATTTTCAAATGTAGATAAATGGATAGTACCATTAGAGTATTTGAAATTACAGACCCTTGAGAAAACAACAATTTCTGAAAATAAAATTGAAGTAATTAAACACAGTTCTGATGTCAATAAATTAATACAAAATAAAATCAATAAGACTCAGTCAAGAAAAATTTTAGGGTTACCTGAAAAAGGTTTCATTATAGGTATGAATGCTAGAATTGATATTCAGAAAAATCAGCATTTTGTAATTAATGCTTTGGAAAAAATTATAAAAGAATTTGACAAAAAAATATTTTTGTATATTCTTGGGAAACCAACTTTGAATGAAGGACAACAATATCTAAAATATTTATATGATTTAGTACAGGAAAAAGAACTCTTTAATTATATATTCTTTAAAGATTACATTGAAGATATATCAATTTTTTATAATGCAATTGATTCTCTAATTATTGCTACTGAATTTGAAACTTATGGCCAAAATACTATAGAAGCTATAATTTCCACTATTCCTGTCATTGGTACTAATACAGGTGGGACAAGAGAAATTCTGCAAGATGTGTGCATGGAGTTATTATATGAACCTAACAATACTGGTCAGCTTGTAGAGAAAATCTTGTATTTGCAGGAAAATTATGATTATTTTAAAAATAAAATTTTGCAATCAAGTATTCAATTTTCTTACATATATTCTCATCAAAAAGAGTGTGAGAGTTATGAGAAACTAATTGCAAATTTGTAATATCCTTTCAATACCTTCTCTAAAATCCATTTCGGGTATAATCAAAGAAATTACAAGATATCCGTCCTTATCAAATTCATAAAAGTATCCAGGATAGAGAAAAACATATTTTTCTCTCAATGCTTTTAAAGTGAAATAGTCATCGTCAATTTTATCTTTGACCTTAATAATAGCGTACCATCCACCTTCATAATTTAGAAATTTTAACTTCTTAGATGATTTTACTACTCTATTTAAATATCTTAAATTTGATTCTATTCTTTCTTTTATTTTAGATTGAATAGTTTTATAGGATTTTAAAATTTCGGGTGCACCATTTGTTATGGGTGTATTTACTGATAGATAAATATCACAAATAAATTCCAAAATTTTTCTAATTTTTTCTTTTTGATTATTCGATGCTGTGAAATAAATCCATCCTAATTTTACTTGAGGTAATGCAGCAATTTTTGATAAACCATTTAATATAAATATCGGTATATTATATTCTTTGAATTGTTCAAGATAAATGCTATTAGGATGAAATCTTTTTCTATAATCATAAAACACTTCATCAATAATTAATGGTAATTTTTTCTCTTCACAGATTTTTATCAATCTCTGAAATTCATCACTTTTTATATAATTACCTGTCGGATTATTGGGATTAATGGCAATAATGCATTTAGTATCTTTTGATATAACTTTTTCAAGGGTTTTGAAATCTATTTGCCAAATTCCCTTTTTATATTTTATATTATAATATTTTGTTTTTATGTTATTAATCTCAGCAATGTAATAAATTAATGGGTAACCTGGTTTAGGGATTAAAACATTGTCATTTGGATTACAGAAAATTTTAAACAAGTATGAGTATGATTCGCTTGTCCCTGATGTAAAAAATAAGTTGTCCTTGTCAAATTTTAATTTTTCATTTGAACTAATAAATCTTTCCTTGTAATATTCCTCAATAGCTATCCTTAATTCTTCAGTACCTTTTGGAGAAGGTTTATATTCATAGTTATTAGGATTTGAAAATATTTTATCAAGTTTATAAATTGAATAATCAAAATTACAAATTGTCGGATTAGAAATTGTAAAATCAATTATCTTTGGCTCTTTCTCTTGAGTTGATTTATTTTTGTGAAGTTCTTTTTGGATTTCTTCTTTTAGCTTAAATAGTTCATTTGCTTGGAAATCCCTTTGGAAAAATTTAGAAAACATAAATTAATATAATAATATTTTACGATTTTATAAACTTTAAACTTTAATACCTTTTCATTAAATTAATTTACATATGCATAAGAAGTCGTATTTCATATTTTTTTTCTTAATAATACTGACTTTAAATGCTTTTAGTCAGGATAAATGGTGGAATGATAAAAAGTATCCTAATAATATTAAATACAAGGAGTGCAAGTTAACATTTGAAAATATTGCAAGTGGTTTTAAAAATTATAATATTGATAGAATAACAAGATATTTTGATTCGGAAGTATATTTAGATCTTCTTGGTTTTGATGCGGGCTACTATAGTGTTAATCAAGCTGAACAAATATTGATAGATTTCTTAGATTATTTTTCTATTATCAATTTTTATTATGTTAAATCATTTGTTAACGTTAATTCTGCTTTTGCTATTGGATACTGTGTCTATACGAGAAATAGTACTAATATAAAGATTAATGCATCGATTTCTCTAAAGTATAAAGAAACAAATTGGTATTTGGAACAAATAATATTAAACTAATTTGAATAGCAATAAATTTTTTGACAAATTTAATTGGATTTTAATTTCGGTTTTAGTTTTCTTAATACTTTGGATTATAGTTATTGGATTATTTGAAGAAAGACTAAAGTCGCAAATTGATATTAAGTGGTCAAATATATACAGCGAAAAAGTAACTGAACAAAAAGAAAAATGTAAACAAATATTTGATGAATATCAATCTTCTCTATTAAAGTATACAAATTTAATTTTGTCCTCTGATGAAATTAAAAAAGCAATTGCAAATAAAGATATTAATAAAATTTTTGCATCTTATGAAAAATTAAATTTGTCAGAAGATTTTTGTTGTGAGATATATGATAGAAAATTTAATCTATTATTTTTTTCGGGTAGGGAATTGTTACCCGATATGTATTTATTGCAGAAATGCTTTACAGGTCGGAGTTTTTCTTTTATTAAAAATATTGGTTTTTATTCCTATTTACTAATATTCTCACCAATTCAAGATGCAGAATCTGATGTGGTTGCTGTTTCAGTTACAGCATCACTACTTGATGTAACTTTTAAAAATAAGGAGAAATTTTTCCCTGATATTGGGTTAACAAATCAAATTATAAATAAAATTGGATTATCCTCACCAAAACTAATTAATTCTGAATCAATTGAACTTAGTACTTTACAGAATAAGGGTGCTGACAATGAGTTTTTGTTAATTAATGGTATAGATGGTTCAGTTATTGGAGCTATCATATTAGATCAATATGATAAACGAACCTATACTGCTGAACTTCAAGAAACAGTAGCAAAATTCGTTTCTATTTTAGTTTTATTTATTACAATAATTATTGGTTTCTTATTTTATAGGGGCATGAAACTAATCAAGAATGATAAAGTGGATTTTTTAAAAGCTTTGATGTCCCTATTACTTTTAGTATTTATAAGATATTTATGGTTAATATTTAAATTCCCATCTGAAATTTTACAATCTGATTTATTTAATCCTCAACATTTTGCTACAGGTACTTTTGTTGGCTTAGCGAAGTCACTCGGAGAGTTGTTTATAACATTTTCTTTGCTTTTAATATGGATTGTTTATGTTGCCAAAATATTTTCAACTAATGAAAATATATATGGGCAGAAGAATAATAAATCTTTGTTGATAGAATTAGCAATCCAAATAATATTAATTTTTTCTTTTATCCTAATATTATTGCTTTATTTTTCTACTTTCAAAAACATTATTACTGATTCCAATATCAAGTTTTTAGATAAAAGTAGTATTATACCTTCACCAGAATTATTAATAATAAACCTAGTACTCCTCATTGTAACTTTTATTCTGATTTTTTTAAATTGCTCATTATTGATTATATCATATTTCCGAATAAAGAAATTATTAAATTCTTCTTTAATAAAAAGATTTTTATTTGTTATATTATTTGTAATATTTTCAGCAATTAGTATAGCTCTTTCATCATACTTAACTTTGAAGATAGAAAAATTTCTTGATTTATTTATTGTATTTGTAATCTTCGTTGCGGGATATTATATAGTAAAAAATGCTTATGTGCAAAGGAATCTAAAACTTTTTAATCTTAAGAATTTCTACATTGTTATATTAGCAAGCGTTATTTTAATGCCGATTGTTCTTTTATATAATTTGAAGTTGAAAGAACCAGATTATATCGAATCATTAGGAAAAAGTATTACAAATCTTGAAGAAGAAAAGGCAATAATTATCTTATCGAATGTATTACATGATATTAATACAGATAAGAGCATTGAAAATTCTATTTTAGATAAATCAAAATTACAGGGTTTAGCTTTTAAATTATGGTCTGAAAGTAAATTAATAAGTGAAAGTTACAATTCTGCTATTATTATTCTTGATTCGAATAAGAAAATAGTTTCTGATTTTAATATAAGTCCACTAAGTATTGAGACTGATAGTGTATTAAAATATGCATCTATAAAATTTTTTAATAAACCTTATATTTTTTCACCACCTGATAATGATACGATTGTAGAAAGTTTAGAGGAGATTGACATAGAGAATACCGATTATGACTTCTATCCTGTTATGTTTGAGAATGTAACAATTTTTAAAAACCCTATTGAAAAATATTACATTGGTATTACATCCATAGAAAAATCTCAATATAAAAATACACAACGGGCAAAATTACTGGGTTATGTTTTGATTGTACTTCAATCAGATGTTAAAAATTTCGTAACTCAACAGCAGCAACTCTTCAGAAGTCAGGATAAGGATAATTTATTATATAAATTGATTGCAAAACCTGAAGTATCTGAATTTGTAAACTCTGAAATTGAAACAGCAACGGATATTGTAGTTGCGGAAGAAGTTAAAAATTTCATTCCAGAGTTTTCAAATTATGTATTTACAAGTAAAAAGAAAAACTTATGGAAAAAGGTTTACATTAATGATGAGGAGTATAACACTTACTTTTATTTTGCAGAACCGAAAAATATTGACGAGCCAAATTTAAACACCCCTGTAAGAATTATCGCTCTAACTACAAAAGAAAAAGACTATGGTGTTTATATATTTTATTTCTTTAAATATATTTTAATTAATATATTAATTTTTATAATTGTATATATATTATCTTCTCTTGTTACATCTTATAGACTGAAAAATATTAAGTTCAGCTTTAGAAATAAATTATTTTTAATCTTTCTTTTAATTTCTGTAATACCAATAATAGCTCTTGGGTTCTATACAAGAGCTTTTATTATTAATAAATACGATACATCTACACAAAGTCAAATACTATCTGATTTAAGTTTAGTTTCCGAAGTGTTAAGTAGTGAAAAGGGTTATCCACCTAATGTAAAATTATTGCCAGATACAACAGGTAGAAGATATAAAAATGCTCTTGAAAGATATTTTATAAAGACGGATAAAAATTTTAATATATTTATAAATAATAAACTTGTGTCAACAACAAGTGATGAGCTATTTAAATCAGATTTGTTAAGCAAAAGACTTGATGCTGATGCTTACTACAATTTAGTGCTGTTGAGAAAAGATAACTTTTTCAAAAATCGTCATATAGGTGCAATTACATTTTTTGAAGGATATAAGCCTATATTTGATATTGGCAATAAAATATCAGCAATTGTTTCTTCTGTAACTCTTTTTAGACAGAATGAAATTAATGAAGAATTAACCGAAACAATTACATTTATTTTTGGTTCTTATATTATTGTTGTTATATTAATTTTGATACTTGTAAAGTTCTTTACTGACAGATTGTCGAAACCAATTTTGATCTTAAAGGAAGCGACTGAAAAAGTTGCCCGTGCAGAACCTAATATTAAGATAGATATAAAAAGAAGTGATGAACTTGGTATTTTAGTAGATGCTTTTAATAAAATGATAAAAGATCTGGAAGTTTCAAAAGAACAACAAAAAAGAGCAGAAAGAGAAGCTGCATGGCGCGACATTGCAATGCGAGTAGCTCATGAAATCAAAAATCCACTTACTCCAATTAAATTATCAATTCAACATCTATCCAAAGTGTTCAAAGAAATGAAGACGAGAGAAGAGATGCAGAAAGCTGTTGAGGATACAAAGGTGATTATAATAAGAGAAATTGATAGACTGAATAAAATTGCGACGGACTTTTCGAATTTTGCAAAAATGCCTACTAGACATTATGAACTAATAAATGTTAATGAAGTATTGGAAGAAGTACTTACCTTATATTCATTTGAGGAAAGAATAACTATCATTAAGAACTTAAAACCTGACCTACCACTTATAAGAGCAGACCGACAGGAGTTAAATAGAATTTTTCAGAATATTGTAAAAAATGCATTCCAAGCTATTCTTGAAAAAGGAACTATTACCGCAAATTCCTATTTTGATGATAAGTTTGTCTATGTGGAAATAATAGATACAGGAATAGGTATGGAAGAAGAAGTGTTGGAAAAATTGTTTGAGCCTAATTTTTCAACGAAAAGTAGTGGTATGGGACTTGGACTTGCCATCACCAAAAAATCCCTTGATGATATTAAAGCTTCAATAACTATAGAAAGTAAAGTAAATGTGGGAACAAAAGTTATTTTAAAGTTTCATATATACATAGATAATAATGATAAAGCAATTAAGAAATAGTTTGTTGATTAATATTATTAAAAGATTTTACATTTTATTCTTATTAATATTTGGTTTTTATTGCGCTGTTCAGGAACCACCAAGTGGTGGTGAGGATGATACTACCCCACCAAAGGTTGTTGAAATCTATCCGCCTAATAATACTGTTAATTTTAAAGATAATAAGATACGAATTACATTTGATGAATATGTAGATAGACGCTCTTTTAGAGAAGCGTTATTTATTTCTCCAAGACCCAAAGGGGATATAATACTTAATTGGTCGGGAAAAGAAGTGGAAATAGAATTTTCTACTCCACTTGAAAAAAATAGAACTTATGTTTTTACGATTGGAAAATTACTTAAAGATGTTAATAGAGGAAATCCTATCACTGAACCTATTTCATTTGCTATTTCGACAGGAGCTACAATTGATGAAGGGAAAATTTCTGGTCGTGTTTTTGATTTCTCTTTTGTACCTTCTAAATCTGAAGTTTATAGAAATCTTGTTGTAACCGCTTATAAAATTATTAATCAAGATATCAATCCAGAATTTTTACAACCAGATTTTGTTTGTCCTGTCGCGCCCAACGGAGAGTTTTCATTTACAAATTTACCATATGGAAAATATAGATTGTTCGCTATCGTTGATAATGATAGGGATTACCTTTATACTCCTGATTTTGATAATATTGCTATCACGAATGATATCTTTTTGTCAATGGATAGTTCAAATATCACTGGTATTAATTTTCTACTTGATCTTGATCCGAAATACACGACAGAGTATTGTTTAAGTTTATGGGGTTCACAAAATATCATTTTTAAAGGAGCAAATACGAATGCAAGATGGTTGATAAATCAACTAAATTTAGATTCATTGGGGAATGTCGCTTTTTCATATAGTAATGGAGCAGAAAATTTGCCTGTAATACCATCCATATTAACTTATTTAAAACATCAAAAAATCCCTAAACTTGATTTAATTTCTGGAACTAAGTTGATTAATAACTCTGATAATTCTAAAGTCTTATTAAATTTTTATTGGGTCTCTGATACTATACTTAACATTAGACCACAGGAAAATTTAAATTATTTCATATCTTATACATTAGAGATTCAAATAGATAACAAGGTTCATAATTTAAAATTCAAAACGGCACCTATCAGAAAATTTGGTAATTTAAAAGGAAATATTTACGGAAATTATCAGAAAAAGGTTATAGTATATCTGGTTAATAATGAAAATAGTTTGATATATCATCGAGGAGTATTTGATTTAAATTCAATATATGGATTTGATAATATTCTTGAGGGGAAGTATACTTTATTTGCTTTTGTTGATGAAAATGAAGATGGTGTTTATAACCGAGGTAATTATTTCCCTTACTCAATGTGCGAACCTTTTTTTATGAATCCCGAATTGTTAGTGGTTCAGGGGAATTGGACTTTAGAAAATGTAAATATTAGCTTTTAACCCTTTCTAATTCTCCTTTTAAATTAAAGAATAGTTTGTTCAATGCTAATTCAGGATTGATATTAATTTCAATATCTCTTAATGAATCTTCAAGAAAATTTATTATTTTGTAGCAATTTGATTTTATATTTTTACTGAATTTTTCCAAGACATCAATTCTATCAATATTTATTACATATTCATTTTTTCCATTTGTTACATAAATTACATCTCTAAACCATAGTTGCAGAATTTGAAGAATGTATTTTATTCTATCTTTATCTTTATTTTCAATTATTTTTTTTATCTCATTTGAAAGAGAAATGTAACTACTTGTTATTATATTTCTCAACATATCCACGATATTATCACGCAATTCAACATAATTAGTATTTAGTAAATTTAAAAGTTTTACTATGCTGCCCTCCGAAAGGCGTGAGTAAAATTTTATCTCCTCTTCTGTAAAATCATGTCTAATATTTCTTAAATAGTCTTCTATTTCGTTTATCCCTAATGGATTAAACTTTATTTTTTGGCATCTTCCGATTATTGTTGCTGGGAGTGAATTTATCCTTGAAGTAGTTAATATTAAAAGGGAATCTCCAGGTGGTTCTTCTAGTATTTTTAGTAATGAATTATAACTTTCAATGTTCATCATGTCTGCTCTTGATATTAGATATATTTTCTTTTTCCCTTTTATACCTTTTAGATAAATATCATTCTTTAGTTGACGAATACTGTCAATTCTTATGAAATTAGCTCCAGGTATGTTGATTCTATGATATGGATTTTTTCTTTTTTCATCAAGTTCAGTTAAATAATATTCATAGTCTGATTTACTTAAATTATTTATTGGGTCTGAATCTTTTTTGTTATCGGAACTTCCTGCAGGTAGAGCGGTGATAATTTTAAATAATGATGAATACAACGATTGAGTCTGCTTACAACTTGCACACCTATCACAAGCTTCTATTTCATCATCAACATTGTCACAGTTGATAAGTTTTGCAAATTCAATCGCCATTGCATCTTTACCGATACCTTCGGGTCCAAAAAAAATATATGCATTAGCGATTTTTTTACTCTTATATATTTTTTTTAGTGTTTCAATAACTTTTTTATGGCCATAGATATTTTTCCACATATTAAAATGTATGTCCTATTCCTATTTGAAAGGCTACTTTATTTTTAAAAATTGTCGATATATTATTTTCGAATAACCATGGTTTTGTACCATTAGATTCTGCTTCATAATCATATAACTTGAATCCTATATCAAACCTAACAGGTCCTACAATTGTATAATACCTTAATCCACCACCTATTGCAATAGCGATATCACTAAATCTGAAATCTCTTGGTTTTCTCCATAAATTTCCATAATCTATAAAACTTACAAAACCGAGTTCTTTAAAAATTGTTTTCGAATAATAGAATGGTTTTGTCCTTAACTCAAAACTGCCTTCTATTAGAAAATTACCTCCAAATTCTCTTGTTGGAAATGTGCCAAGTTTTTTTGCCTGCCAACCTCTTATACTTGTACTTCCACCTGCTATAAATTTTGCAGGTATTGGTATGTCTATATCAGTTTCCTCCTCAATCCCTGATATTTTGTATTTATTTTTTGCATATTCGAACAATGCACCAATAAGGAATTTGCAGGCAAGAACAGTTGTTTCATTTGGGGGATTAAAGCTGAAATAGAATTTGTTTATACTAGAAAACTTTACATACCTGAATGTTGAAGTACTGAATACTTTTTCAACCAGATAACTTAGCAATCCGCTTTCTTCTATTAAATAAGATTGATAATTTCCTCTTGATGGAAATTGAAAATTATTTGTATTATTATGAATTGCATTAAAAAGGATAATCGATGTGAAAAGATTTATTTGATATTCGGGAAGAGTTATAACTGAATCTTTTGTTATATAATCAAAGGGAGCATTTATTGTAAATTTTGAGTTGTTGATTTCCCAGGAAGAATAAAAGCTGTTTATGTATGTATGTTTAGGTAACTCGTAGCTTAAACCAGCAACATTTTTAATCGCGCTAATTGAGAATATATCATCCTTGAAATAAACCCAGGAAAGATTCAAATTCCCTGTAATTTTGTTGTTGTTGAAAACATAAGGTTGATATAGTTGCATCCCAAGTTCAAAAAGATATACATCTTCTGAGTGAACGAAAGCAGAACCTTTTGAGACTAATTTTCTACCACCTCCTAAGAAATATTTATCTGTAAAGGATAAAGATGCACCAGCATAAAATCTATTTAGTATATCATAACCAGAAATCTCAGGTTGCAATGAGAATCTAGAAGTCAAAGATGCTGTGACAACAAAATCAATTATTTTATTTACTGAATCTATATTTTTAATTTGAATACGTGCATTTTCCAACATTTCAATGTTTGAAATTCTGTTTTCACTTTCGATTAAAGCTTTTTTGCTATATAGATCTCCTTCTTTATATTCCAGATCTTTATATATTTCATCAATTACTAAACCTTTGGGGTTGTTATTTATTTCTACATAAGTTTTTCCGAACTTATATATTGGACCTGTATTAAAATTCAGATTTATATTTACTTTATTCTTCAATTCTGTAGAGTTAGAGATAATTTTTTCTACATCTGGATTTTCCGCAAGGGCATTTAAATATCCATAATTATTAAGAATATTTATTACGCGAGTTATTTCTGACTGTAAATTATTTCTTATATATCTTTGACCCTCTTTTATCTCTTTAAGTTCATCATTGAATATCTGCTCTGCAGCAGTGGGATAGATGTTATTTAATCCATTATATTTTATTTGATTTATTTTATATTCTTTTCCTGGTTCTATTGTGAATATAACTTCTATCTCTTTCTCATCTTTATCTATTATTAGTTGAGTATCTATTGCAACGTCAAAATAACCATTATCAAAAAAATATTTATCAATTCGTCTTATATCTAAATCAAAGTCGGTATAGTTAAAGTATTCAAGTTTATTTATTTGTAAAATTTGTTCAACTTCTTTTTCCGAAATATCACAATCTGATTTTATTTCGATATCAATATCGGTGATTTTAAATGACTCTTCTTCTTTTTTATCTTCCTGTGAAAAAGCTGAAAGCACTATCGTGATTATGAATAATATTATTATAATATTCTTCAAAAATGACTCTCTATTTTAAAAAAAATATTTTTTGCAAATTATTTATTTTAAAATTATAAAAAAACCCAATCCCGAATTATACTCAGGATTGGGTTTTATTACTCTTGAAATTTTAAAAATCAGAAATCTTTACTTTCTTCATCGTAAAAGAAATCTTCATCTGTTGGATAATCTGGCCAGATTTCTTCTATACTTTCATAAGGTTCATCTGTATCATCTAATTCCATTAAATTATCTATAACTTCTTGTGGTGCACCAGTGCGTGATGCGTAATCTATCAATTCATATTTGTTTGCTGGCCAGGGTGCATCATCTAAATATGAAGCAAGTTCTAATGTCCAGACCATACTTATTCATACCTCCTTTTTAAAGTGCGTAAATATAAAAAAAAAATTTTTAATTTCATATAGAAATTTTCAGTTATCAATATATAAAAATTCATTTTTAATAATACATTGTTAAATCAATAGTTTATTCAAAATCATGTTCAAACCATTCTGTAGCTCTTTTCAGACCACCATCTTGAAATAAGTTATTTTTTGATTTCATTTTAATTTCCTGATTCAATCTCCTTTTAAATTCTTTTGCTGCATTATAACCATAGTGTTTACAAAGATAATTCAAAGCAATAACTTCTGCTATTACTGTAATATTTTTTCCTGGGAATATAGGTAAATTGATAATTTCAACTTCCACACCCATCAGGTTAGTTGTTCGTAAGTTTAGTCCCGTTCTTTCGTAAGATTTTTTGGGGTCCCATAATTCCAGTTCTACAATAACTTCTACTCTTTTTTGATACCTAATTGCTCTTATGCCAAAGATTCTCTTTACATTAATGATACCAACACCTCTCAGTTCCATAAAATGCTCTGCTAAAGAAGTTCCTGAGCCAATAAGAACATTTTCACTTTTTCTAGTTAAAATTACAAGGTCATCAGCAACAAGTCTATGTCCTCTTTCGACAAGGTCAAGAGCAATTTCACTTTTTCCAATTCCTGACGCACCACAAAATAATAATCCCACACCATAAACATCAACAAATGAACCATGTATAGATGCCTGTGGTGCAAACTGGTCATCAAGGAAATCATTTATAAAATATGTAATTTGACTTGTAGAATAAGGGGTCCTGAAAATTGCTACTTTTTTCTCTTCAGCCTTTTTTAACAATAATGGTGGAACTTCATTATTATTCGTTATTACTATGCATGGTATATCAAAAGAAAAAAATTTTTCTAATGATTTTTCCTGTTCCTTTTTACTTAGACCTGAAAGAAATTTAATTTCAGAATTGCCGAATATTTGCACTCTTTTATGTGCAAAGAGTTCTACATAACCAGCTAATGCTAATCCTGGTCTATGAATATCTTTTACTTTAATTACAGAGTTTTTGTTTATTTGTTTTTTTGTAATTTTTCTAAGTTTAAACCTATCTTTGCATTCTTTATAAAAGAAATCTACTGATATGGATTCTTTTTTAATTATTTTTAAGTTTTTGTAACTCTCTTTCACCTTCTATTTGAATTTTATATTTCGTGATTTCTTTTTTGAATTTGTTTTAGATTTTATTTTATCCATATATCTATATAATTGTGTCTCTACTTTACTTGCCGCTAAATCTATTGCTTTTACTAAATCATTCGATGATTCTTTAGATGTAATTACTCTGTCTTTTAGTTTTACTTTTACTTCGCAGTGCTTCTCCTCCTTAGGTGGTTTGTCGGTTTGTAATACTACATCTGCGAACAAAATCTGGTCATTGTACTTTGTGAGTTCCTCCAGTCTTTGTTTAATGTGAGTTCTAACGGTTTCATTCGTTTTAAAGTTTCTGGATGTGATATTGATCTTCATAGCTTTTCCCCATTTAATTTTTTAAAAATTTGTTTCATTAAGTTATTTTGTTATTTCCAATATGCAAAACAGATTAATTAAAAGCAATAAAAAAATTT
>JAOADD010000054.1 GCA_026417495.1 Ignavibacteria bacterium | reverse complement strand
AACGGCTTGAAATAATGAGTAAGTCAAATGATGGTTTCAAAATTGCTGAAACAGATATGGAAATTAGAGGTCCAGGTGAGTTTTTTGGTGTTAAACAATCAGGAGAAATAAGTTTTAAATTTGCAGATTTGATAAAAGATAGGGATTTGTTATTTAAAGCAAGAAATATTGCTTTTAAAATAGTTGCAAGAGATCCACATTTAAGAGATCCAGATAATATTAACATAAGAAATTATTTTTTCAATAATTATAAAAACTCTCTACATTTGATTAAAATAGCTTAGTACTTTTTAGAATTAACTATATTTATTATTTTTAAAAAAAATTATTATACTTTGAAAGGAAGACACACAAAAGTTGAGGTTCTTTTACCGATTCTGACAATTTTATTTGATGCTTTATCAATTTTTCTTGCATATTTAAATTCCTATTATATTAGATTTTTTTCTTCTTTTCAAAAAATATTCCCTGTTACAGAAGGTATACCGGAATTAAGTAGTTATATATATTTTTTCTTATCAACAGTTCCAATTTGGATTCTTGTATTTCAAACCCATAAGCTTTATCGCTTAAATAGGAATGTATTCATATTAGATGAATTTCCATCTATAATTAAATGTGTAACTATAAGTATCATTGTATCAATTGGTATTCTGTTCTTTTTTAGAGGATATTCTTATTCAAGGCTTGTATTTGTGTTGATTTGGCTTAGTTCAATTGTATATATTACAATTTCAAGGTATTTGATGCTTAAACTCGAAAAGACTTTATATAACAAAAAAATTGCTACTAAAAACGTTGCTTTAATAGGATCAAATAAGGTAGCAGAGGAAATATATGATAGATTTCAAAAAAACACTTATGTTGGTTTTAATGTTATTGGATATTTTAACAGGGAAGGGAAAGAGTGCTTTAAAAAAAATATGAAATTAATAGGTGATTATAATTCAATCCCTTCAGCCATAAAATCATATAGTCTACAAAAGTTAATTCTATGTTTTTCATCCGAGGAAACTAATGACCTCTATTCCATTTTCAAAATATGTGAAGGTATTAATATTGAATTAATATTATATCCACAGTTTTTAGATATTGTTACAAGTAAACTTAAAATTGAGCATTATGATGGAATACCTTTTATGAAACTAAAATCTATTCCAATGAATGTGTGGAATAGGATGATAAAAAGAATTTTTGATATTGTATTCTCAGTTATTTTTCTAATTTTAACATTCCCATTGTTTTTAATTATTGCTATAATAATTAAATTAACTTCAAAAGGTCCAATTTTTTATTTACAGGAAAGAGTTGGAATGGATGGCAAAAAATTTATGATTTATAAATTTAGATCTATGGTAGTAGATGCTGAAAAGGATGGTCCCGCCTTTGCTACTCCCGATGATAAGCGGTATACTAAGATTGGTAAATTTTTGAGAAAATATAGTCTTGATGAATTGCCACAATTCATCAATGTGCTTAAAGGTGATATGAGTGTTGTTGGTCCAAGACCTGAAAGAGAATATTTTGTTAACCAAATGAAGCAAACAATAGTAAAATATCTTGAAAGGCATAGAGTTAAGAGTGGTATCACAGGATGGGCACAAGTTAATGGGTATAGAGGTTCAACTACTTCAATGCAAACAAGAATAGATTATGATATATATTATATTGAGAATTGGTCTTTAGCATTTGATTTGAAAATTATTTTTAAAACTTTAAAGGAAGCTTTCTTTTCTAAAAGCGCAGTATAAATTAAATTTATTATATTTTGATAGCAGTAATAATTTTTTATCTCCATGCAATTTTTGCTGTTTTCGTTTTTGCAAAATCGTTTCAATCTGATGGGTTAATACAAGCGTTCTTAAATGTTGTATTTATTATTATTCTATTTACTGTTGGATGGACTCTCACTGATGTTATTATTGGTTTGTTTATTTCAGATAAGGGATATATAATTACGATAAAATATAAAAGTTTGCTTGACGAATTATTGAGACTCACAGGATTTTATAAACCTCTTGGTGATAATAAAGTTTTGTTAACACCTAAAGACACTGTAAGTCTGGTTGTTTTAACGATTATTGAAGTATTCTTTTATAGGTTTTTTTATTCTTTAGGAAAGAGAAAAGAAGAAAGTCTGTCATATCCTAATTGATTTTATAAATGAAAAAATTAATTTTAATAATATCATTTTTTTCAGTATCATTTGGGTTTTATTTTCATGGTGATGATTCTATTCCTCAATCAGTTGACTTAATTGTTTCTTTTATTACTTATAATGGATATGGTAATAATCTTTATATAGATAATTTAATGGTAGGTAAAAAGTATCAAAATGATGTTGCTGTAATTTCCATTTTGAATATTAATAAAGATACAACTTTTGTTACAGATACAAACTCCAATGCTGTTATTCCCAAAGCAGTAATATTTAATGCGGGGAAGTCTAATATAACAATACCTTTTACAGTTGAAATGATCGTAGAAGAATTTGGTTATAGCTCTATTAAACAGGTTCAATCTTTGAATTCAAATTTAAGCACTATTGTAACTTTTGATACTCTCCATATAGATTTCGGAGTCCCCTTTATTTCAAAAGTTGTTTCTCACTTAAAAGATACTAATTATACTAATGATTCACTCTCCCAACAATCTATTTATTTAATTGGAGCACCCAAAAAAGTTCTTGTTGAAGAATTTACAAGTGCGACTTCTCCTGCGTGTGCTTATCAAGATCCATATTTAGATTTTTATCACAATAATAATATTAATGACTTATGTGTAATTAAATATCATATTGGATTTCCTCCACCAGGAAATGATTCCATGTATCTTAAAAATCCTATTGAAGCAGATTACAGGAAAAATTATTATTATGCTAATTCAGTTCCTTATACAATTCTAAATGGTATTCAAAGATTGCAATTGCCTTATGCTTATGATTCAATTCTTAATGCAAATTTTTCTAAAGCTAGAAGATATGGAAGTCCTGTCTCAATAAATGTTATTGACAGTACAATAAATGAAGATTCGGTTAAAACCAGAGTAAATTTGAACATTTTATATAAATTACGACCCGCTACCTACAAGCTTAGAATAGCTGTAGTGGAAAGAAGGGTTCAATATGTAAACCCACCAGGTACGAATGGTATAAAAACTTTTTATGATGTGTTTAGGAAGTTTTATCCTGACACAAATGGTTTTGTTATCAATAACAATCAGGGAAATTATCAATATGAGATTAAATTCCGAAAAGAGGATTATTGGAATGATTCTTTAATTTATACAATTGCTTTCTTGCAGGAGGATTTTAATAGAGAGGTTATTAATAGTGGCAAATCTAAAATAATTCTTTTGACTGATTCTTATAAAATGTCTCAAAAAATATCCACAAAAGCAGATGTGGATTTTAATGTATATAAAAGCCCTTCTGTGAGTAATTTCAAATATTTCGATAATTTTATAGATACAAATAGTAAATACTGGTATGAATTATTTGAATATAACTTTCCACCAGCTGGTTGGACAGTGAAAAATAGTGACAGGTTATTATCTTTTGAAGAGGCTACACCTTATAACGGAATTAGTTTAGGAGGTATTAAATGTGTTAGAATGCCGTTTTATGATTATAGCAATATTGGGGAAAGAGATACACTTTTAACTCCAACAATCTATAATGTGAACATTGATGATACTTTGCAATTTGATTATGCTTATGCTCGATATATTGGAAATTTTATTGATAGTCTAAAAGTAGAAATATCTACGGATGGAGGCAATACTTTTAAAACAATATTTAACAAAGGTGGAAACCAGTTAGCGACATCACAATCTACAACACTTTCCTTTGGCCCATCTTCAATAAGAGATTGGAAAACTTTTTATTATCCCATTCAATCTTTATTTAATAATGATTTTTCAAAAAGTAAAATTTCATTTAAGTTAAACCAGAATTATCCAAATCCTTTTAACCCCAAAACCTATATTAGTTTTCAAATATATAAAGAGTCAAATATAGATTTGAAAATCTACGATATAACAGGTAGAGAAGTTATTACTCTCATGTCCGCAAATATGCTTCCTGGAGATTATACAATAGAGTATAATGCAGAAGATTTAGCTTCAGGTATTTACTTTATTCATATGTCCTCGGGAAAATATTCTGAAACTCAAAAAATGGTCTACATAAAATAACATTCCAGTTTTACTATCGTAAAAGGTTCAAATTATTAATATGAAAAGAATATTTGTTTTTATTTTAATTTTATTTCTCACATTTATTGTATCTTGTAGAAGGGGAAAAAAAACTGAAATACCCACAAAAGATACAACACCATTAAGTAGTAAAGAAGTGCAGGATTTTTTTAAATGTATTAAAGATCGAAATTACGATAAAATAAAGAAACTCGTTTCCGAAAATACCGCATATATTTACGCCATTGATTCTTCAACCAAAGAAATTCAATCACCATTAATAGTTTCTGTAATTAGAGGATTTAACAACATCGCTGAATTTTTCATACAGATGAATACACCTCTTAATTTTAAAGATGTATATGGAAATTCTGCTTTGCATTACTGTGCTAAAATGGATAATACAGATGTTGCAAGATTGCTCCTTGAAAAAAAAGCGAATGTCAATATTCAGAATTTGTCAAAAGAGACCCCATTGCATTTTGCTGCAAGATATAATCATCCTGAAATGGTGAAACTTTTACTTGAATACAAAGCAGATAGAGGAATCCTCAATGAATCTGGAAAAACAGCGTATGATATAGCAAGAGAGAATAATAGTATGAAAGTTTTAGAACTACTTAAATAATATCTTAAAAACTATTCAAGAGTTATTATTGTAATTTCTGGTGGACAATTAACTCTCATTGGAAGTCCAACGGTGCCAATACCTCTAGAAATATATAATTTGGATTTTCCATTTGTATATAATCCTCCAACATATTTACTTACTGCACTTGCAATTGATAATTTTGAACTTCCAATTGATGCAAAAATAACTTGTCCTCCATGTGTATGTCCACTCAACATTAGATCTATATTATATTCACTTATGTAATCAAACACGTATGGTTTATGGCATAATAGTATTTTAGGGATTACATCAAAATTTATATTGAGTCTTTCTGATTTAGTTATTGCATCTGCAATTGTTTTTTCAATATACCCTTTAATAATATTATTGTTCCCCATACCACTGTCTCTTGTATCTTCACTACCAAGTATGCATAAATGTGTATCGTTCAAATTTAGAATTTCTGCTTGATTTCTAAGTAATCTAATATTTGTATTTTTTATTATAATTTCTTCAATTTGGTCTGGATTTGAAAAATAATCATGGTTCCCCAATGTTGCAAATACACCGTATCTTGATTTAAGATTCCCAAATGAGTTGCAAAAAGAAATTGCTTCATCAACTGTTGAATTTGTAATATCCCCAGGTATCAATATTAAATCTGCATTTAAATTGTTTATTATATTTGCATAGTTGTTCATTGTTTCTTCATTCATATATGGACCTGAATGAATGTCACTAAATAATAATATTTTAAATCCTTTCAAATTAACAGGTAAATTGTTGAATTTTATTTTTTGCTTAGTAATTTCATAGCTATCTTTATTTAGAATTCCTAATCCCGTTCCTGTGAACGCATATCCCGCCAGGAACAATCCTGAATAAGTAATGAAGGCTCTTCTTGAATTATTAAATTTTACTATTTCCTTTCGATTTTTGAATTTTGAAATCTTCTCTTTAATTGTTTTAAATCTTTTTATTATTAATAGAACTATCAATATAGGTAATTTTATAATTTTGGTCATTAAAATTATCAGTCCAAGGAATACATTTGTGCCCATATATATGTAGAAAGGATATACATATACATACTTTATCAATTCAGGAATATCACTTATTCTAATTTTTAATAAAATAGTTATTAGAAATGGGATGTTGAAAAATAAAATTATTGTAATAATAATTACATTAATTTTTTTCTTATCATAATTTTTTTCTAGAAAAAATTTTCTAAAACTGTTTAATACTAATAATTGGAGAATAAATAAAGTAGTAAATACTGTCGTAAAAAAAATCATTCTTTGCATATCTACAATTATAGATTACATTAAATAAACAATACTCTGAACATTATAGTTTAAAAGGGTTTTTGACATCCTTATATATAATATAATAAAAAAAATATTGCTTTTTGATTTATATATTATTATCTTATTACTGCCTTTTTATTAACAAAATTAAAACAAAGTTATGAACAAAGAACAACTAATTGCAAAACTAGCCGCAGATGCAAAAATTACAAAAGCTCAAGCAAAAGCAGCTCTTGATTCATTTGTAGATGGAGTTAAAAAGAGCGTAAAGAAAGGGGAGAAAGTAGCATTAGTCGGTTTTGGAACATTCTCCGCTTCAAAAAGAAAAGCAAGAACAGGTAGAAATCCACAAACCGGTGAGACAATTAAAATTGCTGCTAAAAAAGTTGTAAAATTTAAAGCGGGTAAAGAATTTGCTGATTATGTAAATGCTGCGAAAAAATAATTTTTATTTAAAATTCAAGGGGTGATATTTCAAATATGTTTATCACCCCATTTTTATACATGAATTTAATTTAAATTATACTTTTATGAAGTATTTTAACTTTTTTATTACATTTATTCTATCATTATGCTTAATTGCTTGTAAAAGTGAAACTGTAACCAGTCCAACACCAAATGTTGAAAGTGAATCGAGTACAATTAAGGTTGGTTGTGAGTTAGAAAAGATTTGTACACATGCGGCATCTTTGTTGATTATGGTCTATAGGAATCAAACACTACCTTCTCCCCAATGTCCGATTGTTACATGGAATTCTTCTGCTAAGAAAATTATTGTTGATTATGGCTCTACGCCGTGTATATGTTCTTTTGATTCTACGAGGAAAAGTGGTAAATATGAGATTAATTATTATACTAATGTTGCTCCAGATTCAATTGCTGGTAAAATTACTTATTCAAATTTTCAAATATTTAGAAGTAATAATCCCTCAGATTCATTATTTATGCAAATTTCAGGTAGTGATGATATAGGAGGAGTAAAGCTCGATTCACTTAATTATAGAGTAATAATTTCTATGAATAATAACTTTAATAGGAACAATAATACAAATGGAAATGCTGTTATTACTTTAAATGCTAATGTTTCAATTGGGTCGGTTGGTAATATTTTAGATGATGTTTTTTCTATATTAGGTAATGGTGCTCTGACAAATTCAGGTGTTACATACACATATAATATTTATGATAATAATAAACCTTTAGTAATGTATAGTACTTGTAAATATCCTGTTTCTGGTTTAGTGAGATTAACAAGCAATAATATTGAAGTAATAAATGATTTTTATCCCCATAATGGTGCATGCGACCCTATTGTTTCTATTTTAAAGAATAATGTATCTGTCATTGTCGATTTGAGTTCTAAATTCTAGACTATTAAGCTTTTACTAATCCAAAAAGTAAAATTGAAATATTTTAATTGGGAATTAACTATTTCCAAATCTATTATAATATCATTTTACAATTGCAAATTTACCAATAAAGTCTTTTACTTCTTCTCCTTTTGAATTTTTTCCCGTTACTCTATATATATAGATCCCTGATGGCAATTCGTTTCCATTATTATCCTTCAAATCCCAATCTACCCCACCATTCATATCAGTTTCTTTTATTTCTGCAATAAATCTACCATTTAAATCAAATATATATATAGTTGCAATTGGAGTCAGATTTGCAAAGGTAATATATTTCTGATTCAACTTACTTGTGTAAGGATTTGGATAAACTACAACATTATCCAAAGTTTCTTCCGTAAAAACAAATCCGATGGTACTACCTGAACCTGAAGTAATTTTTATTCCACTTTTCGAATATACATTTGAGACTCTTAAAAGATAGTTTCTACCTGATGCTCCAAAATTTGAACCGAATATATTTAAAAAAACTGTATTTTTATTTTCTTTATCTATTTCAATATTTATTATTTTGATATCAAATGGTGTAATTGAGTAGTTTGAAACTTTAACTGCACTCGTTGAATCGATTTCCATATTGAACTCAACTTTAATTTTATTCTTTCCTATTGCTGTTGCAGATTTTATATAAAAGTCTAATGAGTCTTTTTGAAGAATTAAGAATGTTATTGTATTAGTATCTACTGGTGAATTATAAAAATCTCTTAAACCCCTAGTTTTTACCTGATGATATCCCTCTGGAAGTTTTTCGCTAAAGCTTATTAAATATTCAAATTCATTATTATATGATACAGATTGTGGATTGATAATATTATCAATAATAATTTTATCAGGTGGTGGCATAAAATAATTTATCTTCTGACTAAATTTTAAAGTTATAAACTTTGAGCCTTGTTGTTTTGCGTCTATCAATTTTGATTTGTTGTGAACATAAATTGAAATAAAATTTGAAAGAGCACTTTCTTTTATCTCTAATGATGTATCAACACTTGAGATTCTATAATAATATTTCTTTTTGTTGCTAACAGATCTATCGTAATAATTTGTGGCTATTGTTGAATCAATAAGGATATATGTCCCTAGGGAATCGTTTTCACTCCTGTAGATTTTATAATAATCAGCACCTATTATTTGATTGAAGCTAATAAAAACTTCATTTGAATCCATACTATACCCTGTAATACCAGATGGTGGTAAAGGTTGGTTAATAATTTGAGGTTTCTCTAAAAATATCATTGAACTAATTGTATCATTAACCCCAATTTCTGCTGTTCCATTTTTATCGAAATCATAAATTAGCTGATTCACACTATTTATATCACTTCTATTGTATATGGAAGTAAATTTGTTTAAAGAACTTGTGTATATAAATATATAATATTCACCTCCTGTATTTAATGTGATTGCGTCTATGTTTCCTAACCTGACTACGTCAGTTGAAGAGGACAAACTGGAATTTTTCTGTAAGATTTTTATCCTATCTATTTCGCTTATTGCATTGTTAGAGTATTTAAATATAGAAAGGTAAAATATAGGGATGATATCATCTTTTGCGGTTCCTCCTATTAATATTTCTTTTTTATTATCATTATCAAAATCACCTATACTTATATTATCTCCTTTAACAAATAATCCATCCAACGTGTATATATTAATTCGTTCATAAAAATTGTTTCCTTTACATTTGAAAAATAATATATTTGTTTTAATATTTGAATAATCACTAATTATTTCAGTAAAGACTATCTCATTCTTACCATCTGAGTCAAAATCCTCAACGATTACATTTTGTGAATTTGATTCTGCATCTTGAACGCTGTAATGAAGTGTGGCTACTTCTTGAAATTGGTTGGTATTATATTCTATTATTCTTAAGCCATATTTTCCGAATCCTAACATTTCAATATTACTATCTTTATCACAATCTGCAAACCTGCAAGACCAAAAATTATTTAACCCTTCATCACTCCATATTTTCTTTGTTGGAAGATTATTTGCTGTTTCTTGTTCATATAGAATTCCGTTTCTGTTTTTGGATGTTAGTAAATCTATCTTCCCATTTCTGTTTATATCTCCCAAATCTTTTGCAATAATGTACTCTCCCCAATTATTGTTAGATATTTTATGAAATTGATTATTAGTAAATTCATAAACTTCCAATTTTAAATTATCTTTAATTAAATTTACAAATACATCTCCCTCTGTATTGTTATTAATATCAACAATTTTTTTACAAACTTGAACGGTGGGCAGAGTGTAATTTTTTTTGTTATATCCATATAAATTTATCTCTGATTCCGTTAGAAAATAATATGTCGTATCTTCATATTTTTTTTTCTTTCCATTTGTTCCTTCTAATTCTAAATAATATTCATAAAATGTATTTGGGATTAAATTTTTATGTTTTAAGAGTCCTAGATGCTGTTTAGAAACATATCCAATATTTTCAAAACCTAAATCTGCAAATACAAATTGATATGGTTCGTTAATGTTTTTTCTTTTATAATAAATTCTACCTAAAGTGGGTTTGTTAGATGTAAATGACACTAATTCCGCTTTATACGATTTGTCATATACTTCAAATTTTATTGGTGTTTCTATAAACTCTGGTTCTTTACTATCTTTATAAAAGATTAAACCGTCTTCTATGGTTCTACCCCAATAGGTATTGATTATTAGCCTTAAAGTAAAAGTAGTGTCTGGTAAATTTTTGATGTTCCAAAATCCAACTGTATCTTTTAAAATTTGATTTCCTGTTGTTGAATAAATTACATTTGGGTTCTCAAATTTTTCCCCTAGACAATATCGTAAAGATACATTTATAGAATAAGGATACACTGCAGAAATGTATAGGGGAATTGAATCTTTGAATGACGATAAAGCCTGATAAGGATAATAAATTTTTGAAATTGCTGAAATAGATACATTATTGAAGGAATTATTTATTTGAAGCAATCCTGATGAATTGTAGTGATCCCATTTATTTTGGTTAGTCAAATATTTTGTGTTTGAAACGAGAATTCCTCTTATTTCTTCATTAGTTAAGTTATTATTTTTGACTTTTAAAATTGCAGCTGCTGAAGCGACTATTGGAGCAGAAAATGAAGTTCCACTTATGTAAAAATAATCTCCTTCAAATTCCTGTAATCCAAAACCTCTTCTACTTGTTGTTAGGATTTGTTCTCCTGGAGCAAATATGTCAACGGTTTCACCGAATGAAGAAAATGTCGCTTTATAATTAAACTGATTTGAAGCTCCAACAGAAATAACTTCTCCAAAAGCACTCGGATAATGAAGTCTGTTACTTCCATCATTTCCCGCTGATGCAATCATTGTAATATTTTGTTCGTATGCAAAATTAATTACATCTCTTAATAAATTGCTATATATGAAATCCCCAAAACTAAAATTCATAACTTTAACTCCAGCAGAAACGGCATATAGTATAGCATAAGAAATTATATCTTCTGCACCATATCCATTTCTATCGAAAGCTTTTAATACAAGAACTTTACATTTAGGAGATGCTGATGCTATTCCAATTCCATTATTGATTGATGCATTTATTACACCAGTTACAGCGGTTCCGTGAGAATAAATATTATCATCAGTAGGGTCATTATTGTTATAAATAAAATTCCATCCTCGCCAATCATCAATATACCCGTTATTATCATCATCTATACCATTTGATTCTTTTCCATTACCATATTCCCCGTAGTTTAATTTATAACTATTCTGCAAATCTGGATGTAAAAAATCTAATCCTGAATCTATAACTGCAATTACGATATTTGAATCTCCCAGAGTATAATTCCATAAAAAGTTAAATCCTGTTTCATTTAAGTAATATTGTTTTGAATAATATGGATCATTAGGTATAAAAGTATTTTCTAATGAAAAATTTAGTTTTAATATATTCACCTTTTGAACATATTCAATATTATCTTCATATTCTAACCTTTGAATTAATTTGTCTTGATTATTTTCTATAACTTCTATAATAAATATTCTATCGAGACCAATTTTTTTCAAAGTATTATTATCAAGTTGTTTTAATGAATTGTTGTCAATAAATTGTGATGATTTAGTTACTTTAAAATGATTTAATATTAACCCTAAATTACTATAATCATTTTTAATGTTATTTCTCTTTAGATTTTCTACTGTGTAAAGTGGTGTATTAGTTTTTATTTTTAAAATAATTTTTTCATTGCTATAACAATTGTAAAAGAATATCAATAGGAAAAAAATTATTAATTGAACCCTCTTCATTGTTTAGAAAATCCTTTTTCCTTTTAGAAAAGTCATTTCTACTTTTGTATCTTTAATTTCAGTGGAATTGCATTCAAAAATGTCATTGTTTAGTACAATTAAGTTAGCATAATATCCAGTTTGCAATTTACCTTTACTTTTCTCATCAAAACAAGCATAAGCATTATTATAAGTATAAGATTCCAAACAAGTATTTAAATCCAAAGCAAGTTCAGGGTAAAAACCATTCTCCATATTTTTGATTTTCCTTGTCATGGCATAATATATTGTTTCAAATGGTGATTCATTTGCGACAGGAAAATCTGTCCCAAAACAAACAATGCCACCTTTCTGAATTATATTTTTATAATTGTGAGTGTTTTCAAAATTTTCCAGTTTTTCTATTGCTATTAAAGCGTCAACATATAAATGTGCTGGTTGTACTGAAGTCACTACATTTAGTCTAATAAATCTATCAAAATCTCTTTGCAAAATATGTTGAGCGTGTTCTATTCTAAACCTTCTATCTCTTTTACCGTTAATTTTCTCTAACAATTCAACAAAATCAAGTAATTCGCTAACAGCTCTATCACCAATTGCATGTACCATTATTTGTTTATTAGATTTGTCAATTTCTAAGGCAAGCTTTTCAAATTCACCGCTTTTTACAAAATCTGTTTTAATTCCATTATGATTTTTCCCTTTGTAATTATTCCACAGATATGCTGATTCACTTGATAATGCACCATCGTAGAATGCTTTAAAAGTATTAAATTTGATTTTGTCGTAGATTGAAAATTTTTGCTGTATTTTTTCAAACTCTGGAAATTGTTGAAACAATAAACTCGAGTTAATTTCGAGGCTAAATTTATCTCTAGCTAAAAGTAATCCATAAATTTCGATATCTTCTGGATATGTGATATCGGTAATTGCTGTAATTCCTAAAGAATTTAAATATTTTATTTCATCTTCAACTGCATTGCAAATTTCTTCAGTTGTCTTTGGTGGGATTTGGTCATATACAAAGAACATTGCTCTTTCTTTAAGTTCTCCTGTCAATTCACCATTATCATTTATTATTATCTCTTCTGTACCAAATTTTTCAATTTGTTTATCTACACCTGTTAGTTCTATTGCTTTTGTATTCACAATTGCTGAGTGTAAATCAATTCGCTGTAAGAATATTGGAATATCAGGACATATTTCATCTAATAAACATCTATCAATTTTAAAATTTTCAATAAATTCTGTTTCAGTAAAGTATCCTCCTTGAATCCATTTGTTTTTGTGTAAAGTTTCTTTGTACTTATAGATTAATTCTTTAATATCTTTTCTGGTTTTAGCGTTTCTTAGGTTTAATTCTTTTTTAATTTTAGAACCCTTTACTAAATGACAGTGACCTTCTATAAATGATGGTAAAACTACCTTACCTTTTAAATCAATAATTTCGTCGTAATTTTTTTTACTAATATTATTTGTGTGCCCTAATTCTACTATAATTCCTGATATTGCATCCCATCCGATTGCATCAACAAATTTATCTTTACCTATCCAGACTTTTCCGTTAATTAATAATACATTCATACGAATAATATAATAAAAAAACCGCATTCGTTAAATTACGAATGCGGTTTTTTATTTTCTAAAATTTTTGTTTATCTAATCAAAGTCATTTTTCTCGTCTCAGTCATTCCATTTAATTGTAATGTATAGAAATATACACCACTTGATAACATTGAAGCATCAAATGATGTTGTATATATTCCTGCCTCTTTTACTTCATTAACTAAAGTCACTACCTCTCTACCTAATATATCGAATATTGTTAACCTAACAAATCCTTTTTCAGGAATTGAATATTTAATCTGAGTTGTTGGATTAAATGGATTTGGATAATTTTGCTCTAGTGAGAATTTATATGGTATATAATTTCCATTTTCAACTCCTGTAATTACACTCTGGTATCCTGTAATTTTGATGTCATCCACATACCATCCATCATAAGTAACAGCTCCATCACTTGTAAGTCTAAATCTTATCCTTACATTTTGAGACATGTTACAGTATGAACTAATATCGAAACTTTGATAAGTCCATGTTTGCATATTACCGTTATAAGAAATTATTTCTGTCCAATTAGCACCATTATCCTTCGAAATTTCTACCCTACAATAGTCATATCCAGCTTCTGTGTAATACTTATGCCAGAATGACAAAAACACCACAGGACTATTTTGTGTATTCAATGGGAAGTTCAAAGTCATAGAGTTATTAGCATTATTGCCATAATTACCTGATGGACTATCAGTAAACGAGCTTGTTGGGGAATGATATTGGGTGGTCACGATTCCCCATGTATTGCTTGTCGTCCAGTTTCCAAATCCATTTTCTGCACTATCAAGAAATAATGCTGTCCCATTACCAACAAGGAGATAATGTATTTGATTATATAAAACAATAGAATCATTTTGTAATATTCTTAACCTTGTGGGTATTCCATAATTATTTGGACAGGAACCAGAAATAGTGAAATTAAATGTTACACTATCGGAAGTTCTTGATGGTAATGATGCTTTGAAATATTCCTGTACAGGTATGGTTACATAAGGACTTAATGGAGTATATTGAACTTTAACATTTGTTGTATTCATTAATCCTTTATTCCTGAAAACAACTTTTAAATTTCCAGTCTCATTTTGTGTATATGTTTCTTTATTAAATGTTTTAGATTTCAAAGTTGCATAAGGACCTGCTACAAGACTCATATAAATATTCATATGCATACAAGACTTACAAAGTGGAATTATCTCTGCTTGCGTAGGCCAAAAACTTGTTCCAACTTCGGGAGTCATACCAAATATATTATATGAGTGCCCAGTGGAGTCAGTGCTATAAACCCAATCAAGATCCCCTCCTCGAACATAATAACCTACAGTTTGATAAGGTGTACCGAATGTAAAGTTGTTTACAGCAGTAATGTCAGCTCCCATTTCATTAAATACTGCATCATGAGGAGTAGGTATAGGATCGCACCATGCCCAAGGTTTAATTAAATAATTCCCATAGGTATGATAATCCAATTGACACTTAAAATTTCTTGAATTAACAAATAGTCTAAACAGAGAATCTTCTGGACTTGAAAATGGATAAGGTCCTCTGTATGTATCAGACGAAGGAGAAGTTGAAGAACCACCATTTGTTGAATTCCAGAAGTTATAAGTACCGAAATTTCTATTTAAATCTGTTCCTATGGAACTGCTTCCTTGATTAGGTTGTCTATTTTTTCTCCACATCCCACCACCATTTGGATTCGTAGTTTGATTGTATACATATCCATCAGGATTTAAGCAAGGTGTAAAATAAATTTCTCTATTATTTAAAATATATGTTGCAATAGGGTCAATATTATAATTTTCAAGTAACCAATATATATAGTAAAATACATTTGACATCCCAACTGGTTCCCGAGCATGAGTAATAGCATTGTACCAAATTTCTGGTCTCCCTGTTGGAGCGTCTGGATTTTTTGTTATTCTTACTGTCCAAAGTGGTCTTCCCTCATATGAATTACCAATAGAGAATTTTACAGAAACAAGATTAGGATATTCAAGTCTCATTGAATCGAGTTTTGCAATTGCTTCTGCCCATTTGAGATGACCTCCCATAGTACCATATATACTGTGATTAATATTATACTCATCAGTTAAGCTAATATTGGGGTCAATATAATTAATTCTTTGCAGATAGTTGTAGTATGAATCCCAGTCCTCAATTGTTATGTCAAACTGTACCCCTGACTTTCTTAACATTTCTATTTCACTTTCAGATAACCAGGTTTCAAAGTAAAGTCCTGGTTTTCTAATACCATGGTCAAGAAAAAGACCTGCATTTGCAATTTTCTGAAAATCCCAATCTGTTTTTGCATAAATAATAACTTTTGAATATCTCTCAATATTTTGAGCATTTGCGTCTGATATAATTACTCCCACAACGACTAGAAAAAGAATAAAGATGATTATTTTTTTCATTTTTGATTAATATTTTGATTTGCTATTGAAAATGTGTAGTTTTAAACGGTAGAGTAACAATTTTATTTATCAGGAATGCTATCACTTTGAAGTCTAAGAAGTGAATCTTGCTCAAGTTCAATTCTTGCTTCGTATGTTTTTATTTCCCTTATTTGTTCGTATTCATCTCTGATTCTTACTATGTCTTCATCATCTATTAATTTTTCTTCTACTTTTTGTACTTCATATATATCTTTAAAACCAGCTTTTGATATTAATTCGTTCCCTTTTTTATCAAATAAATCGTTTCTTATCTTTTCATTAGGTTCCTTTAAATATATTTTAAACTCATCAGACAGGGTAAACTCTTTGGATAAATTATATAATTTAATTAACTTTTCTTTATCTTGATTCTTTGTACACGATAAATTGATAAAAAGAAAAATTGTGATAATATATAACAATAACTTTTTCATCACTTTATACAAAAATACATATTATTTTTATATAATAGTATATACTAAATTTTTTTATTTTTATTATAGTAATTGATTCTACAATGAAAAATTTATTAAGTTTATTATTTCTTTGTGTGCTTATTTTGATTTATAATAATAAAACTTATTTGTATGATAAATCATACCTATATAAGAATAAAGATAGTATAATTTACGATTTTGATAAAAAGCTACACGAATATAAAAGTAAGCTAAATGAAGATTTTATTTTTCTTACATATTCCTGCTTTCTAATTATTTCAAATCTTCAAATAAGTGATTTAAACAAAATAGTTGATAATTCCATTTCAATTCCCCAAAGGAGTTTTTACAATAATTATTTTATAAATAGACCAGATGAGATAATAACAATATTTTTATTCAAAGATACAGATTCATACAAATATTGGGCAAAAAGTATTTTTGAAGATGAGAATATTTCTTCTTTTGGATATTTTAAACCTACTGAAAAAGTTGCTCTAATTAATATCTCCACAGGAGAAGGTACTCTTGTTCATGAGTTAACCCATATATTTATTAGTTATGATTTCCCTGAGATACCTGTGTGGTTAGATGAAGGACTTGGTTCATTGTATGAACATTGTGTTGTATCTAATTTTGAGATCAAAGGTCTAATCAATTGGCGTCTTCCAACTTTGCAAAAAGTGATAAAAGATAAACATTATAAACCTTTAAAAGATTTATTCTCTATTTCTAAAAATGAGTTTTATGGAAATCATAGTGATTTTTATTATGCTCAAGCAAGATATTTTTGTTTTTATATGCAGGAGAAAGGAGTATTGAAACAATTTTATAGAGAATTTAGGGATAATTTTACGATAGACTCAACAGGAAATTTTTTTATTGAAAAAGTTTTCGGCAATAAAATAGATTATATTGACTTTGATTTTATACAATGGGTAATGAATTTAAAGTATAATTGAAAAATTCAAAAATTAATTAAATAAAAAAGGCTGTTAAAATGAAACAGCCTTTTTTGTAATAAGGAATAAAATAGTTAATTTTACTTCATTAATGTCATTTTCATTGTCTTAATAAAATCTCCTGCGCTCAATCTATAGAAATAAATTCCACTTGAAAGGTTTGATGCATCAAAATCAATTGAATAATATCCTGCAGGTTTTTCTTCATTTATTAAGGTAGCTACTTCTCTACCTAGTAAGTCGTAAATTTTCAAAGTTACAAAGGAATTCTTTGGTATGGCATAATTTATTTTTGTTACGGGATTAAATGGATTAGGATAATTTTGAGATAATTCATAAACCTTAGGGATTCCATTATTATTACTAATTCCAGTTGTAAGATTGAAGTAAATAGTGATATTTGGTCTACCAGTAGTTGAACTTGAACCTGTCATCTGACAACCATTACTGTTGTCGAGGTGATGATGATATACCCTTCCTGTTACAGAAGTAGCATAAACATTTGAATTTGATGTCCAACTAGTATTGTGGAAACAAATTTCTATTAATAGATTGTTAACCCCATCCCAGTAAAATGGTGTTTGTAAATTAACATATTGTATCCCTGTACCAGGTACAGTATAAGTGCCCGAGAAAACATCAGTCCAACCTGTTGTAATCCAACCAGAAAGTGAAGTTGCAGTAGAATTTTGCATTCTAACTGTAAAACCGTTCATGGGTTGTGTTGAATTACTTATTACATTAAAACCTATTTTATGAATATTTCCAGCGGTGGCTCCTGCTGTTACCATTTCACTCTGTAAATATAATAATTGAGTTCTGGAATCCATATAATAAGTATAATAAGGATATCCAACACTCACAGTCCCATTACCAACAGTTACGATGTTAACATTCGCAACTTCATAACTGAATGTTGTAGGCGGAGGTGTTGTCCCAGGTGGATTAATTCCACTTCCACCAGAAGGTAATGTAGCGATTATTGTACCTGCCGAATCTTGTGCTGCTATATAATAATTAATTGTGCTTCCCATTGGTTGTCCAGGTATTGTAAATTTATATGTATCGAGATTTGTATAAGAAGGATTTACATAATTATATGGTCCATTATTAACTTTGTAATAAAGTCTTGGAGCATAAGAGCCTGTTGCTATCTTATATGAAGATTTAATTACAGCAGTTGCAATTCTCGGTCCAGTGCTGGGTCCTGAGGACAAAGGAGTATGATTTATTGTAATTTTGAAATCACCAGCTATGGTTACAAGTGCTGCTATCCCTGCCTTTACCATTTTTACAGTAAATGGAAGATTTACATATTGGTATTTATCATTTACTGTGTGATAGTAAGGATTAAAATCACTGTTATCTTCTATAGCAAGAATTGCTTTATAACCTCTGTTTTGAAATGATTGATGGTCACTTCCACCTGACAATGAAGTAGTAATTTGAGGAACCAAAGTAGGTTGGTATAAGTTAACAATTGCATAATAGTCATTTGCGAGAGACATGGAAGCGGAGTTTGTATTTATATCAAGTGCACCATCATTATTTCCATCATACGCAATCATATCAAAATTTAAAACAGCAATAATTGAATCACCTTTTGCGTATGCTGTATCAGCATATGCTTTACTTCCATATAGCCCTCTTTCTTCTTCATCCCAAGCTGCAAAAATTATTGTGTAAGGTAAATTAACATTTGCGAGTAACCTCGCGGCTTCAATTACGCATACAACGCCGGAAGCATTATCATCCGCACCAGGAGCAGTAGAACCAGATGGCATATCATCATAATGGCCGCAAATAATTACATACTGGTTTGGATATTTAGTACCAACTTTTTTTGCAAGTACATTCCTTATTGTAGCATTAATATCCTGATACCAACTTGTAAGGCCAAAGCTTTGGAATCTTTCTAATATGTATTGTGCGGCATATATATTACCAGTTGAGTTCCAATATCTGGTTGCAATGGTGTATGGTGACCCACCAATTATGCAAGATGTATCTCCACTTAATTGTCTTAAATATTTCTTAACACTATCTGAATTTACTTGGTTCATTATGTTAGCAACAAAAGGGTTATATGCTACCTGAGAAATAGCATTAAAAGTAATCAAGAATGTAATTACAAGAAGGAGGAAAAGTTTTAAGGGTTTCATCTTTTTATAGTTTTGATTTCTAAGAAATTTTTTAATTAATGTGAAGTTTTGCCTTTTGGAAATGCGTGCCATATTTTAATAGTAAGAAAAATGCCAATTAAAATAAAGGGAATAAGAAATATTGGCCAATAAGCCCAATTTCGTGTAGTTATGAATCCAAGAGATAATGATTGTACTCCTGTACCTAAATAAACCAGCCCATCAATTAAACCGACTGCTGTACCAGCTGCTTTTTTCCCCCCAAAATCCATAGTAGCAGTTCCACTTAGCATTCCATGCGTTCCAATAACTGCGATAGATATTAATGAAACGCATACACCAAGTCCAATGGGATTATCATAAAGTGTAAGTCTCATACCTATAGCGGACAACAGAATAGTGGTGTATAGAATTCCCGCTACAGGTGCTCTTCTCGATCCAAATAGTTTATCAGACATCCATCCAGCAAGCATACCACCAGATGCACCAGCAATCATAAGAATTAACCCCCAATTATTTAACCAAAAATTCCAGGCAACATTTGTTTCTAAATTTTCCTTTGCATAAATAGGAAACCAGTGCATAACACCATTTCTGATTACCCCTGTGCAGAATTCAATTAGACCGACAATTATAATGATTTTGTTTGTGAATATTTTTTTTATTACTTCTAGAAGACCATATTTTCTATCATCTTCTTCTGAAGTTGCATCTCCAGTGTTAAAGTTTTCGTATCCTGCTTGAGATGGATGATCTTTAATAATAAATATATCAATTAAGAACCACAATAATAAAATAAAAGCAGGTACCCAAAATACGAACCAGAGGGAAGGATTTTCTGGATTAATAGAAACAGTAGTGTTTACAACAATTTGACTCCAGTCGAAAGCGAAGTATAATCCTAAAGAAATAAGTATTCCAAAAATTCCACCAAATACTCCTCTTTCTTTAACATGAAACCACGCAGAATTAACTTTCACAATTGCAACTGCACCAAAACTTTGAAAATACATATTCATCGCATATAATATAGAGAATATTATTGTTAGATTAATATTCCAATTCAAAGCTAATATTCCATATAAGAACAGACCCATTAATATATTCATTAAAGCAGAGCCTCCTGCAGAAGCAAGTATAGATGATTTTCCACCGAACTTGTCAGTTAATGGACCATTAATAAGAAATGAAAAAGCATAAGTAATTGTACCAGCAGCAAATATAATTCCAAAGTCTTCTTTCGTCATTAAATTTCCGAGAGCGTTTTTCGAAACGGTGAGATTATATCTCGCCATATAGAGAAATGCATAAGTCAGTCCAAGTGGTAACCAGTTTAGTACTCTCCTGATTCTGTATTTTTTTGAATGATTTGGTTTACCATTTTCTGAAAATGATATTAGTGATTGTTTTAGATTCATATAAGTATTTTTTTTAGTAATAAATTGCTAACCAGATACAAGGGGGCTTTTTACTAGTGTAAAGTACTTTGTGTTTTGTTTTAGATTTTATGAGAATGTAATCTCCTTTTTGCATTTTATAAATCTTACCATCTTCAAAAAGTATTTTGGCTTTTCCTCGTAGCAATATTACCCATTCATTTCTTTTATCATATAACCACTTATCTTTTTCTGTCTTTTGTCCAAAGGATATTATACGTTCTATGGTTATATTTTTTTCAGATATTATATTTTCAAAAATTTCCTCCTTAGAGTTCGGATTATGTTTTTTAATATTTAAAAAGTTATTTAACATTTTTATATTGTTTTTTTAAACAATAAAAACATACCCAGTCGCTTCTCTCTTTCATTTCCTTAACTAACATTCCTTTTTTGAGGAGAAAAGATTTAAAATCTTCTTTCTCTTCCTTTAAGATTCCTGATAATATCAATTTTCCATTTGACTTAAGTTTTGTATAAATGTGTTTAAAATATTTTTTTATTGTTTCTGTTGTAATGTTGGCGAAAATAACATCAAAATTGGAATATTTTACCGATTCAATACTACCATAAAGCAGGGAAATCTTTGATGAAACCCTATTTATTTTAATGTTTTCATTTGCATTATTAATAGCTTCAATATCATTATCAATTGCTATTATTTCGTTAACTCCAAGTTTTGCTGCAGCTATTGCGAGAATTCCCGTCCCTGTCCCAAAGTCTAAAATAAAATTATCTCTTGGAGAAATGTACTCTAACATCATTTCTAATACTAATTGGGTTGTTTCATTGTGACCTGTACCAAAAGACATCTTGGGGTCTATTTGTATTTTAATAAAGCCCTTTTTTGTTTTAATTTTATTCTTTTTCCAAGAAGGATATATGACAATTTTGTTCTTTATATATACCGGTTCTATTGTGGATTTCCATTTTCTATCCCAATTAGTATCTGTGAAATTCTCAATTTTAATAATAATATTCGGAAACTTATTTTTTAGCTTTGAAGCAAAATCTTTAAAAGAATGTAATAGATTTTCTTCTATATAAAATATTAATTTATTTTTTTCTTCTAGGATTGATTCTGTTCCAAATAAATAAAGTTGATTACAAATACTTTCAATATTACAGTTATCTGTTTTTATTGTTATTTTTTTATATTTATCCAAAGATTTATATTTTAAAACTTAACTTCTCCTTTTGCTGATAGAAGAGTATTTTTCATAAGCATAGCGATTGTCATCGGCCCAACCCCTCCTGGAACAGGTGTGATTTTAAATGATTTCTCATAGCAATTTTTAAAATCTACATCTCCTACAATTCTATATCCAGATTTTTTTGTCGAGTCTGGTAATCTATTTATACCTACATCTATAATTACACAACCTTCGTTAATCATATCTGCTTTTAAGAATTCTGGCTTACCGATTGCGACTATTATTATATCCGAATTTAAAGTATATTTCCTTATATCGGAAGTTCCACTATGACATACAGAGACTGTACAATTAATTTCTTTTCTTAATAATAAGTTTGCAAGTGGTTTACCAACAATATTACTTCTACCTATTATTGTAGCACTTTTACCTTGTGTCTCAATTTTACTTCTTCTCAGAAGCTCTATTATTCCAAAAGGTGTACAAGGATAAAAACAATCTTTCCCTGCAACTAATCTACCTATGTTTTGTGGATGAAAACCATCAACATCCTTGCGATAATCAATTGCTTCCAATATTTTTGTTTCATCAATATGAGAGGGTAATGGCAATTGAACAAGAATTCCATGAATTTTCGAGTCGTTGTTGAATTTATTTATTAAATCCAGTAAAACACTTTCGTCTATATCTTCCGGTAACTCTTCAGTAACTGAATAAAATCCAAGTTCATTACAAGTTTTGCCTTTACTTTTTACATAGATTTGTGAAGCAGGATTGTTCCCCACCAATATAAATGCCAAGCCGGGTACTATTCCTCTTTCTTCTTTAAGTCTCCCGGCTTCTAGTTTTATTTCTTCTTTTATCTCATTTGCAATGAGATTTCCATCTATTATTTTATCGTTGTTCATCAGATTATTTTTCAACTGGACCGCGCTGGTCTCTTATAAAAGCATCAGAATACCCTTTTGCTTTCACATACAGAAGCATTTCTCTTGCTTTTTGTAGTTCTTTATATTCACCAGCCATTATTCTATATAGGTTCTCCTTTGAAGTAATTATTATAATAGTAACATTCAGGTTTTCTTTTGCTTCTGAGGCAAATCGCTCTGCATAGTTTTTGTTCAGAAAACAACCAATTTGTACATAATACTTTACATCAGTTAAAACTTCATATACAGTATCTACTGTTTTGACAGTATCTATGTGTGTAATTCTAACAGTATCAAACTTTTCATATAAATCGCAATCACAATCTTCAAGACCACTACCACAAGAAAAAATAAACATACTTCCAATTAAACTCAAACTTAATATTGTGAATACTAAGAATACTTTTTTCATAATAAAAAATTTTTATTGCCTGCTTCTAATAAATGCTTCTGTAAAACCCTGTGATTTTACGTAATTTAAATATCCTTCAGCTCTTTTAACACTCTCAAAAGTTCCAACTATGACAGTGTATTTCTCCTTGTAATAATCAATTTCTATATCTGTATTTAAAATTTCCTTTGCTTTTTGAGCAAAAGCTTCTGCATTGCTCCTGTTGCTGAAAGCCCCTAATTGGACAGTAACGTAAATATTATATGTTATATATTCTTTTTTCTCAGATGTGTCTTTTACCGAAATTTTTATTGTATCAGCTTTTTTTACTTTTACTGTATCATAAATGTATTCTGTGTATTCTTCAGGAACAGCACAGGAGTATAGGAACAATATAGTAAGTAGAAGAGTTAATGAAAAATTGATAAATATTATTTTTTTAAACATTTTTTTCCCATTTATTCCCGAGAAGATTTTTTCGGTATGAAAAGTTTTCACTTTTTAAAATTAATTTGCTACTACAAAGATAAATTAAATTTAAATAAAAAATTAGTCTAAAATCTAACTATTAATATTAATAAATCTCTATCTGTTTATTCATCCTATAGTTATGTTTATAATTACCTTTTAAAAGATTAATATTATAGATAACTTTTAAAAAATATAGAATTTAACAATGGATATAAATAAGATATTTTCAGAATATAAGTTCAAACTAACTGCTGAATATGTTGAAAGAAAACTGAAGAAGATCGAAGCTAGAACTAAAGAAAAAATTTCAGAAGTTAAGATTTTAAAACAAATAATTTCTTGTATTGATTTAACAACATTAGAAGGTTCTGACACAAAGGAAAAAGTCAAAAATTTATGTATCAAAGCAGTAAATCCAATACCAGAAGATAATACTATCCCTTCTTGTGCAGCGGTCTGCTTTTATCCTGTTTTTATTAATTATGCAAAAAAAATCTTGAACAATAAAAATGTTAAAATTGCTACAGTTGGAACTGCTTTTCCATCGGGACAATATCAGGAATCAGTTAAATATTTTGATGTAAAACAGTCATTAAAAGATGGTGCAGACGAAATCGATATGGTAATATCAAGAGGGGAATTCCTTAGTGGGAATTACCAATATGTATATCATGAAATAAGAAAAGTGAAGGAACTATGTACTGAATATAGTCTTAAGAAAAGAAAAGATATTAAGTTAAAAGTAATTTTAGAAGTTGGGGAGCTTGTAACAAATGAAAATATTTGGTATGCAAGTGTTTTAGCTATGTATGCAGGTGCGGATTTTATAAAAACATCAACGGGGAAAATTTCTGTTTCTGCAACTCCCGAATCAGTATTTATAATGGCAAATGCCATAAAAGATTTTTACAAAAAAACTAAGAAAAGGGTTGGAATAAAACCTGCGGGTGGAATAAGAACTGTTGAGGATGCTTACAAATATTATTTTATTGTAAAGAGTGTTTTAGGTGAAAAATGGTTAAATAAAGATTATTTCAGAATTGGAGCTTCTTCTTTACTCGATAATATAGTAGACTACTTGAATAATTTAAAAGTATAAGAAATTGTATAGAATATTTAAACCTACTTTATTTATTGATTTAAAAAGGGTCGTTAAGAACCTTGAAAGGATGTTAGAAAAAGCAGAGAAAAGTAATGTTAAATTTCGACCACATTTTAAGACACATCAATCATTGATGATTGGAAATATTTTTAGGAAATATGGGGTAAAAGCAATTACTGTATCCTCATTAGATATGGCTTTGTATTTTGCTAAAGATGGATGGGATGATATTACTGTTGCTTTTCCTGTAAATATAATTGAAATAGATAAAATCAATTTTTTGGCTTCTAAAATAGAACTAAATCTCTTATTTGATTCTATAGATGCAGTGAATATCATATCAAAAAATTTAAAGGGTAATGTAAATGGTTACATTAAAATAGATACCGGTTATAATCGAGCAGGAGTTTATTATAAAGATTTAACTAAAATAAAAAAAATAGTTAGACAATTAATAAAGCAAAATAAAATAAAATTTAAAGGTCTTTTATCTCACTTTGGACATACATATTATTCTAAAAATAATTCTGAAATAAAAGAGACTTATCATACTTCGGTTGAAATTCTAAATGATATTAAATCGAAACTGAAAGATATACACTCAAATATTGAAATCTCAATTGGTGATACTCCATCTTGCAGTTTAATTAATGATTTTAGTGGTGTAGATGAAATTAGGCCTGGTAACTTTATTTTCTATGATTATAAAATGTTAAGTCTAAATGTTTGTAGGGAAGAAGATATTGCTGTTGCTGTTGCTTGTCCTGTAATATCAATTTATGAGGATAGAAAGGAAATATTAGTCTATTGTGGTGCAATACATCTTTCAAAGGATTCTATAAAAATAAATGGAAAAGAATTATATGGAATTCCTGTAATTAGTTGTAAAAATGGGTGGGGGAAGATCGAGAAGGGGAATTTTGTTAAATCATTATCTCAGGAACATGGATTGTTAAAAGTTACTGAAAAGTTCATACGCAATGTAAAAATAGGAGATATAATTTTTATAATACCAATTCATTCTTGTTTGACAGCAGACGCTTTGAAATCTTATGTATCCTTAGATGGTAAATTAATAGATCATATGTGAGGAATCAAATTACAAATAATCATCAATCTCATCTTCTGTAATTAATATTTCTCTTCCTTTTGCACCGTTTGCAGGTCCAACTATTCCCGCAGCTTCCATTTGATCAACAATTCTTGCAGCTCTTGCATAACCAAGTTTTAATCTTCTTTGAAGAGTTGAGGTCGAACACTGTTGAAGTTTTAATATAAGTCGTACCGCTTCTTCAAACATTTCATCTCTTTCTTCAGGAGATGATTTCCCACCACCTGATTTTATATTAATTGAAGGTAATAAATATGGTTTTGAAAATCCTTGTTGACTTCCTATATATTCAACTATTTTTTCACATTCCTCAGTTGTAATGTAAGCATTCTGTATTCTTAAAGGTTTTGGTGATGATGATGTTTGATAAAGCATATCACCATTTCTCAAAAGTTGTTCTGCACCTGCCATATCAAGTATAGTTCTTGAGTCAAATTTTGAAGCCACCTGAAATGCAATTCGTACAGGAAAGTTCGCTTTAATTACACCTGTAATAACATCTACTGAAGGTCTTTGTGTAGCTAAAATTAAATGTATACCAACAGCTCTTGCCATTTGTGCAATTCGTGTTATTGGTTCTTCAATGTCTCTTTTTGCTGTCATTATTAAATCAGCAAGTTCATCAATAATCACAACTATGTAAGGCATTTTCTTATGTCTTATCAACTCATTATCCTTTAATTTTCCAGCTAAAAATTTTTCGTTATATGCTTCTATGTTTCTTACTCCAGCATTTGCAAGTTTGTCATATCTTTGTTCCATCTCAAGCTCAACACTCTTTAATATTGATACTGCATTAGCAGGGGTTGTTATAATACTTTCATTTACATCGGGTGAAGTTGCAAGAAAATGCTTTCTTAGTTTTGAATATAGACTTAATTCAATTTTCTTAGGGTCGATAAGTACAAATTTTAAATCTGACGGATGTAATTTGTATAAAAGTGAAGCGATAATTGTATTAATACATACACTCTTTCCTGAACCCGTTGCACCTGCTATCAAAATATGTGGTATAACAGATAGGTCATCTAAATAAACTTGACCATCAATTGTTTTTCCAAAAGCTATGGGTAGAATTGCTTTACTCGAAAAAAATTGTGGTGATGATAATATACTTTTAATCCTTACAAGTTGTGCTTTTTGATTCGGAATTTCTACACCAACTGTTCCACGCCCTGGTATTGGAATTATCATTCTAATACCTCTTGCTTTCATTGCGAGAGCAATATCATCTTGTAATGATTCAATCTTTGAAAGTTTTACATCCGGAGCAGGAACAAGCTCATATAATGTGACTACTGGACCTGGGGTTGCATATACCTTATCTATAGTTATACCGAACATTAATAGTTTTTCCTGTAGTAGTCTTCCATTTGTTGATAACTCCTCATCTGATATTACTTCTGTTTCTTCCTTGGTCGGATCTATTAGTAAATCAAGAGTGGGTTTCTTATATTTTTCTAGTTTTTCTTCTGCTTCAGCTTTTTCTACTAACTCTGAATATTCCTCTGTTAGATTTTCTTTATCTGAATCTGCTTCTGATTTAATAGTCTCAGGAATTGTATCAATTTTAATCTTTTTCGGTTTTTCTCCATTTTTTATTTCTTTTGGTTCTTCAGGTCTATTTATCTCTGTCTCTTTAATTAATTCTTCAGGTTCTTTATCTAATTTCCTTTTTATTTTTTCTATTCTCTCTCTTTCTTTTTCTAATATTTCTTTATAGGATGAATCTTTTGACTTTTCTTCTTCTTGTTTTTTTAACCGTTCAGACCTTTTAACTTCTAGATTTGTTTTTTCTTTTCTAAACTTTTCTACTATTTTCTTTAATAATAATTGTAACCGTGCAATGCTTTTTAATATGTTACTATCAATAATTAACAATACCATGATGAATAGTGCAAATAGAAATATTATTGAAGCTCCCAAAAGTCCGAATGTTCTATAAAAAACTTCCGCGAAAAAGTCACCTGAATTACCTCTGAAGGATTGCGGGATTGAGTTTCCCAGAATTTTATTTAAAATCCCTGTAGATGAAGCAACGACTATAGTAAAGATTATTAAATATATACAAAATGTTAAACTCCCTGTGATTGGTCTTTTTCTGATAAGTAAAAGTCCGATTACAAATAATATTACTGATATACTTAAAGAATAATAACCAAATAATTTTGTTACAAGTAAATCTGCTAAGAGTACTCCTGCTGGTCCAAATAAATTTGATAGATTTTCAACTTTAAATGAAAAGAAATTGGAAAAGCTAATCGGTGGTAATAGCGATAAATCTTTAGGTGAATAACTTAAAATACATAATGAAATTAATACAGAAAAAAGTATTAAAAGGAATCCTAAAATCTGTTTCTTTAATGATTCTGGAATTTCGAAGTCTTTAATTTCTTTTTTTGAATAAGTTTTATTTTCACTTTTCCCGTAATCCGAAACCCTTTTTCTCATTTTTTTATTCATTATCTTATTATTTAATACGGATAACGGTTATTATCATTTAAGTCTTTGTTTCCTTTGGTTTCCCTGATAAATCTATTTTTTTCATTTGTTGTCTCTGTGATGTTTCATATTCAAATTGTTCCTTGAGTTTAATTACATCCTTATGAAAAACTGGTAAAACTGGATATGTGTTTATACCCGCACATATTTTAATATCATCTATAAAAGTGAGGCTCATTAAATACTTCCCATGCTCGGTTGACTGTAATAATCTTAAAACTTTATCTTGATTAATACTGTTATTGTCATATATCAAACATTCTGATAAAGTAAGAGCAGAGTTTTCAGGATCATTTAGTTCATAAGTATTATTATTGGTTGATTTCAATATTTCTCTGATTATTGCTCCAGCACAAATAAAATCCTCGAGTGAAAAATTACCTTGCTTACCAGAGCAGAGAATTACAATATCTTCATTTAATCCTGTTATATATTCAACCACTTTGGCGAGGTTTACAAAACTTCCAATAATGCAGTTTTTTGCAAGTCTTGCTTTTACAATTGAGATAGTCCCATTAGTTGTACAAAACACAAGTATTTTTCCCTTAACATTGTTCTCTGTAAATTCAAGAGGTGAATTTCCAAGATTAAACCCTTGGATAATTTTACCATTTTTTTCACCACATAGTAAAGTTTCGCCTGAGCTTCTTTTTAATTTTGCTGCTTTTGCGACACTTTCAGCTGGAATTACTTCCTTTGCTTTATTGAATAATGATACAGTAATTGAAGTACATGTTCTTAATACATCAATAATAATTACATTTTTATCTTTTAGTATCAAGTCATCAGCAATTAGTGAATGAGTAATATATAAATTTATCTTAGGCATAACTTAATTTAAATTGTAATAAAAGGGGTTTTAACCAACTCAGCTTTTATTTTCTTATCTCTTATTTTAATATCAATAATGTTTCCAATTTTAGCATGATCTATGTTTATGTATGCAAAACCGATATTTTTGTTTAATATAGGAGATGGACCTCCACTTGTTACGAAACCGATTTTTTCACCATTAGAAAAAATTTCGTAACCATGCCTTGCCATAATCTTTTCATCACTTGTAAATCCCATTAATTTTCTTGTTAGACCTCTTGCTTTTACTTCAAGTAATGCTTCTTTACCTATGAAATCATTTTTTTCAAGTTTAGTTATCCATCCCAATCCTGCTTCAAATGGATTTGTAGTTTCATCCATATCATTTCCATATAAACGGTATGATGCTTCTAATCGTAATGTATCCCTTGCTCCTAACCCAACCGGTTTTATATTATAATCTTTTCCTGCTTTGAATATCTCATGCCAAATTTTTTCAGATATTGCAACATCTGAAGGCATATATATTTCAAAACAAATTTTTTCTCCTGTGTAACCTGTGTGAGATATAATTACATCCTCTCCTGCGATTTTCCCTCTTTTATAGTTATAGTATTCAATCGAACTTAAATCTGTATTAGTTAATTTTTGTAGGGTATGAATCGAATTTTTGCCTTGGACTGCTAATAATGAAGTATCATCTGAAATATCTATTACTTGCACATCTCCAAAAACATTTTTTCTCATCCAGTTTATATCCTTTTCAATATTGGAAGCATTAATTACAAGCATAAAATAATCTCCGCAGTGATAAACAAGTAAATCATCTACCATACCACCATTTTCATAACACATTGATGAGTATTGAACTTTTCCTTCTGTTAACTTACTAACATCATTTGTGGTAATTTTTTGAACAAATTCAAAAGCATCTTTCCCTCTTATTTCCACTTCACCCATATGAGATACATCAAAAACACCAACTGATTCTCTTACAGCTTTATGTTCACTTAATATTCCTTCATATAGCACTGGCATCTCAAAACCTGCAAATTCAACAAGTTTTGCTTTTAACTCTTTGTGAATATTGTTAAATGCTGTCTTTTTCATTTCTATATTATTTAATAATTATGATTTTTTTAACTTTTCCCAGTCCTCGAGAAACTTTTTAAGACCTATGTCTGTCAAAGGATGTTTTACTAACTGCTCAAGTACTTTGAAAGGTAAAGTACAAACATCTGCTCCCATCATAGCAGCTTCAACAAAATGTAAAGGATGCCTAACAGATGCTACTAATACCTGTGTAGTAAATCCATAATTTCCGTATATGGTAACAATTTGGGAAATTAATTCCATTCCATTGTGTGAAATATCATCTAATCTTCCTACAAATGGGCTAACTAAATATGCACCTGCTTTTGCTGCTAAAATTGCTTGGGATGGTGAAAAACACAAAGTAACATTTGTTTTAATTCCTTCTGCCGAAAGAATTTTTACAGCTTTTAACCCATCCTTAATCAAAGGAATTTTAATTACAATGTTTCTATGAATTGATGCTAATTCTTTAGCTTCCTTTACAATTTCATCACATGTTGTGGAAACAACCTCAGCACTTATGTCACCATCAACAATATCGCATATTTTAATTAATAAGTCCTTAAAATCTTTATAACCTTCTTTTGCAACAAGAGAAGGATTAGTTGTAACTCCATCAAGAAGCCCCATATCAGCTGCTTCTTTGATTTCATTTAAATTTGCTGTATCAATAAATATTCTCATAATAATAATTTTAAATTTTTTTAATTTATCTATTTTTATTCATTAATTAAATTCATTTTTGTTTTTAATATATGACTTTCCTTTTATTGTCTCACACAACTATACTTAATTATAATATTGTTTTTATATAAAAAAAATAGTAAAATAATTTAAATAAAAAGAAGAAAAATGAAAGCGAGTAAAATAATTCTTTTAATATTATTCTCATTTTCTATTGGTTATTCTCAATCTGGATGGATATTACAAAATAGTGGTACTTACGAAAATTTAAATGGAGTTTTTTTTGCTACAAATAACCCGACAGATTATACTAAAGGTTGGATTGTTGGGGATGCGGGCAAGATAATGGCTACCACAAATTCTGGTGTTAATTGGTATTCTTTACCAGCACCAATTGGATTTAATTTTAATTGTGTATTTTTTGTCAATCCACAAGTTGGATTTATTGGTTGTCAAAATGGGAAATTATATAGAACCACTAATGGTGGATATAATTGGACTATGATTGATGTTACTGCTAACAATTATGCGATTACATCTATAATGTTCACTCCTTTAGGAGCTGGTTGGATGGGAAATTATTATGGTAATGTTATCAAATCAACTGATTGGGGTTTGAATTGGTATAATGTTTATACTGTACCTGGTTATAACTCAAAAGTTTTTTGTTTAGATGAATATAGAACATGGGTTGTAGATACATATGGATATGTTTTCAGAACTAGTAATAGTGGTTCAAATTTTTCTTATTCAAGACCAGTTACTTCTCCATTAAGAGCAGTATATTTTATTACTTCTAATATTGGTTTTGTTGCAGGTGATAGTGGTAAAATTTTAAAAACTACTAATGGTGGTGTTAACTTTGTGCAGGTATACACTGGTACTTACGAAAGAATTAATTCCATTTATGCAATTAATCCTTTTAATCTATGGGCTGTTGGAGATAATGGTACTATGTTGAAATCTACAAATGGTGGAGAAAGTTGGGTCCAGTATTATTACACAACAAATAATTTAAAACAAGTTTATTTTATACCCAACACAAATTATGGTTATTGCGTGGGTGATTTGGGAACTATCTTAAGAACTAATGAAGCACCTGGTATTGGAGGTGTGGGTTCTGGAAATCAGATTACCGCAATACCTTTCAATACTCAATTTTCTGATGGCAGAACAAATTTATTGTACCTTGCAAGTGAAATAAATTCTATTATAGGAGCGTCTGCTGCAAATATCTTTACTATCGGTTTTAATTTTGAATCTGTTAATACTCAGACTATTAATGGTTTAAAAATCAAAATGAGAAATACAACTCAATCATCCCTGACAGGTTATACTTCTACAGGATGGACTACTGTTTTTGATGGTAATTGGGCACCATCTGCCACAGGTGTTCAATTCATACCTTTACAAAATCAATTTATTTGGTCTTATCCAAATTCTCTTTTGATTGAAATTTGTTTTAACAATTCAGTTGGGAGTACTAACTCTACAGTTTATTCTTCTAATACTGGTACAAATACTGTTTATCATAATGCAAATAACATATCAGGTGATGGTTGTGTGGATATTACAGGAGGTACAGCATCAAGTATTAGACCAAATTTGCAATTCATGTGGTATCCCGTAACAACTGAAGTTACCAAAAAATCAACTGAAATTCCAAAGAACTTTGTATTATATCAGAATTATCCAAATCCTTTTAATCCCACGACCAAAATAAGTTATGACATACCAAAATCAGGATTTGTAATTATCAAAATATTCGATATACTTGGTAGGGAAATTTCAAAATTAGTGAATTCTTATCAAGAACCAGGAAATTATATTATTGAATATGATGCTTCTGATTTACCAGCGGGTTTATATTTTTATAGGCTTGATTGTGATGGCTTTACTGACACTAAGAAAATGATAATTATTAAATAATTTTCTTTCTCGTTTATATTTTTAGTTTTATGGAGTTATTTTAGTAACTTATAAATTTATTTTTTTGTTATTTAATGAAGAAAGATAAAGAGGAAATTTTTAATGAAGCACAATTAATACTTGCAGAGAAAAGGACCATTCATTCTTTCTTAAGAACTGGTATTGCTATATTAGCTTTACCTTTATCATCCTTAAGTTTCTTAGTGGCATTTTCCAAAAATTACAATTTATTTGATTCACCCTTTTTAGTAATATTTCTTTTTGCGATTATTTTGTTTCTTACTGTTCTTGCTGTTTATATTATTATTCGATCACTTATTAAATTGCATTTTATTGATAGAAGACTTAAGAAACTATCTGAAAAGTATAAAAACATATCTAAAATTATCCCTGAATAATATTTTAATGTGTTATTATTTTAAGGTTAATAAGTTTTCTTGTAATAAAAAAAATCTTTTGAAAATATTATTATTGTAAATAAAATCTTATTACCCTAAGAGTTCTTTTTCTTTTGATTCCAGATAATATAAAAGGGGACCCCAATTAGAATGAGGGCAAGCCCGATTCCTGCATCCCTCGGGTTTTGAATTATTGTAATAATGAAAATTGTAAAAAAGAATATTACTGTAATTGCAGGAATTACAGGATAACCAAATACTTTATAGGGTCTATGTGCATCTTTCATTTTTTTTCTTAAAACAAATACTCCGAAAGCACCAAGTCCATAAAATATAAATGCTGCAAATATTAACATATCAGTAAGTTGGTCAAATGAGCCAGATAAAACCAATATGGAAGCCCAAAATCCTTGTATTATAAGAGAAGTTGATGGAGTCTTAAAAATCTTATGACAATATCCTGCTTTTTTAAAAAATAATTTATCCCTCGACATAGCAAAATACAATCTTGATGAAGCAAGAATAGTTCCATTAGTTGTACCAAAAGTGGAAACCATTATTATAATTGACACAACCAAAACACCACCATAGTCAAGAAACTTTTTTAATACTTCTATTGCTGCAATTGAGTCTCGTTTTTCATAAACTTGAATCATTTCATTAACTGGTATCACATAAAGGAAAGCAAAGTTTACAATCAAATAGATCAAAATCACAATTATTACTCCGAGATAAAGCGAAATAGGAATATTCCTCTTTGCATTTTTAACTTCACCTCCAAGATAACCTATATTATTCCATCCATCATAAGCCCAGAAAGCAGATAACATAGCAGCAAAAAAAGCACCAAAAACTCCAAGTGGACTGCTATAAGTGTGATTTGGATTTTCAATTACTAAATTTACATTAGAAAATGAACCATTACTAAATACAAATACTAAAAATACAATTAAAACAATACCAAGTATTTTAAGAAGTGTGAATAGATTTGTCACTGAACCTCCGAAAACTACTCCAAAATAGTTAATCGTTGTAAGAAATAAGATTGTAATAATTGTTAATCCTTTGACTCCAAAACTTTGGAGAGGGTAAAATATACCAAAGATATTTATACTTTCAATTTCTTTACTGAAGTGTGGTAATGGTATTATTGAATTTACTGATTCTGAGAACACATAAGCAATGGAAGCAATTGATGCTGATTGAATGACAGCGAAACACGACCAACCATAAAGAAAGGCGATACCATTACCATACATCTTTTGGAAATAAACATATTGCCCACCAGGTTCAGCAATAAGGCTAGCAACTTCAGCATTAATGGCAGCTGCGAATAAAGTTATCAAACCCGCTACAAGCCATGCGAGTAAAATTAAACCTGATGAACCGACCTCTGCAGACATTGGAGCAATTTTTTTGAATACTCCTGAGCCAACCATTGAACTGATGACAATCATTATAGAAGTGAATAACCCCAATCGTGTTAATAATCCTGAGGAGTGGCTTTCAAACTTTTTCAAAGTAAATTATTTTATTTTATAACCTTGGTTTCCTATTTTATCGTAATCTAAACCTTTTAGAATTGTTATTGAATTGCAGAGCTCAATAAAAACATCTTCAGAATTTTCGAATTCAAACTCAATATTAAATTCTTTTGCAATTTGTTTTATGATTTTCCAACCTGGTCTACTATTGAATTTTTTGCCTTGAGACCATCTATCATTATGAGCTCCAAATTTATCTAATCTTGATAAAGAAAACTCACCTGGCAATCTTTCTTGCTCAATCGTTGTTACTGCGGGGCGAAGTCTCTGAATTCTGTTTTGGAAATTTATGTATGTTCCATTGATTTCGGCGTATGTAGATAATGGAAGTAGAACATCAGCTTCGTTAGAATAGTTATTTATTGTACTGAGGAGTTGAATTGATTTTGCAATGTTAGGTTGAAATTCTGAAAAGTTTTGTAAGGTGGAAATATCTTCATTTAAAATAAATAAAAAATTGTATTTACCTTCTTTTAGTTCCTTTATAATTTTGTTGCTAATTTTTTTGAAACCAAGGAGTTCTACACCTTTTGAATTTGGAGTTTTATCAGATTTCCTTAGAATGTCATCTCCAAATGATTCATCAATGTGAGGGATGTAGTATATTTCATTGATACCTAAAATATTGTTTGCAAATTTTTTTAAAGTGTAGTTATCCTCTAATGTGCTTAAGGCGGATCCAATAAAAAGATAATTATTGTCCTCTTCTTTTAATAATGAAACCGCTTTTTCAATTGCAGCTTTCCAATCTACATCAACTTGTTTCTTTTCTTCTGAACTAGTTTCTTCAATAAGTACTTTTGGTGAATCAATTCTTAAATTTACATCATTAACAAATTTATAAGTATTTAATCTTCCATAATCGCATAACCAGTATTGATTTACCTCGAGATTTTCTCTTGGCTCAATTCTTAGTATTTCATTATTTCTAACTCCAATTATAGTATTACATCCTCTGGCACAACCAGGGCATATACTATATGTAAATGACATGTCCCAAACTCTTGCTCTAAATCTGAAATGCCTTGATGTTAATGCACCAACTGGGCATATCTCTATTACATTCATCGAATATGGATTATCAAGTTGTTTTCCTGGGAATGTTTCTATGGTTACTTTTTCTCCTCTATTAACAAAAGTTAATTCATGAGATTTTGAAATTTCATCACAATATCTTATACATCTTGAACAGCTTATACATCTTTCTGCATCAAATAATACATTGGGTCCTATGGGTACTCTTTTGTCTTTAATAACTTTTTCTTCATCAAATCTTGAATATCCTTTACCATATTTGTATGCATAGTCTTGCAATTTACATTCACCAGCTTCATCACAAATAGGGCAGTCTAATGGATGATTAATCAGAATAAATTCCATTATTGCATTTTGAGCTTCTATTACTTTTGGAGTGTTGGTTTTAACAACCATATCTTTTTCTGCTAAAGTAGCGCATGCAATAACTAGTTTGGGAATATTATCAACCTCAACTAAACATATGCGGCAATTTCCTGCTATACTTAGAGCAGGATGGTAGCAAAAGTGAGGAATATCAATACCTGAACGAAGTGCAACTTGTAATATAGTTTCCCCCTTTTTAAATTCTAGTTTTTGTCCGTCTATCGTTATATACATATGTAAATATTAAAGAAATTTTTCAGAGTAAATATTCTTTAACTGTATTCTTCAGTTATATCATGCTTTGAACCAAATTCGTAAAATCTAAATTCATCAAGTGCTAAGTCATTATCCATTTCAAGTTTAATGAATACTCTAAATTTTATACAAAGTTTTAATATTCTATTAATTATTCCACTTGTTAAATAGTATTTAATTAACGGATTTACCTTTAAGCGTAACATAAAACCATTGGGAGAACTTTTATATCTTTGCAACCATCTTTCTATTTCCATTAAAAAATTCATTTGAGATTGAACCCTTCCTGTACCATTACACATCGGGCATTTAGTAGATATTCTTTGTATAATATTTTGTCTTACTCTTTGTCTTGTGATTTGTACAATTCCGAATTCACTCATTTGGGAAAATGAAGCTTTAGCTCTATCTTTTTTGAATTCCTTTTTAATCTCTTCAAGTAATTTTTTTCTACTCGGTTCTTCATATAAATCTATAAAATCTACTACTATTATACCACCAATATCACGAAGTCTTGCTTGCCTTGCAATTTCTTTTGCTGCTTCAATATTAATTTTTAATGAATTTTGCTCCTGGTCTTTAGATTTAGCGTATTTACCACTATTGACGTCAATTACAGTCATTGCTTCGGTTGTTTCAATAACTATATATCCTGCAGAATTTTTCAATAATATTTTCTTTTGTAGAGATTCTTCTATTTGTTTATCTATACTGTAATAAGTATCAAATAAAGGAACTTTCCCTTCGTACAGTTCTAACTTGTCGACTGATTCAGGTGAAGTCTCTTCAAGATAATTCCTGATTTCCTTATATATTTTTTTTGAATCTACAATTACTTTAGTAACATCGTCTCTAAATAAATCTCTAATTACGGAGTATGTTGTTGATACATCTTTATATAACAGAGCTGGTGCTTTTACAGTTTTCATTTTATTTTCAATATCATACCATGTATTTACTAATCTATCCAGATCTTCTAAAATTAAACTTTCATCTTGACCAGCAGCAACAGTTCTGATAATTGCACCAAAACCTTCAGGTAAGTTTTTTCGTATTAATTGCCTTAATCTCCTTTTTTCTTTAAAGTTGTAGATTTTTCTTGAAATACCAATTTTATTTGAGAATGGAATAAGAACAATATATCTACCTGGGATTGACACTTTTGCAGTTACTCTTAATCCCTTTGCCCCCACTGGTTCTTTCGTGATTTGAACAAGTATATCTTTCCCTTTTTCTAATGTAGCAGCAGCGGGGTTCTTTTCTGTCGGTATAACAGGAGTTGATGATTCCTCTTCATCATCTTCATCTTCAACATCTGAATCATCCCCAAGAAGTGATTTGTAATCATCAGGTGATGTTTCAATATCTGAAAAGTGAAGGAAAGCGTCTTGTGGAAATCCTAAATTTATAAATGCTGCTCTAATACCTGGGAGTACTCTTGCGATTTTCCCTAAGTAAATGTCCCCTACATTTCTTTTTAAGTCGGAACTCTCATAGAATAATTCTACAAGCTTGCCATCTTCAGTAATAGCAATCCTTGTTTCCTTTGAGGATGAATTTATTAAAATTTCTTTTTTCATAAACGCAAAATTTATTCATAGGTAATCCTGCCCTTGTAGACATTGCGTTAAGAGTTCATAGATGCTAAAAACTCCTTGTTAGATTTTGTACCTCTCATTTTTTCTAACAACCATTCCATTGCTTCTACTGGGTTGTAATCTGCAAGTAATTTACGCAATAGATAAACTCTGTTAAGAATGTCAGGATCGAGCAGGAGCTCTTCTTTTCTTGTACCGGAACGGTTTAAATCAATAGCAGGAAATATTCTTCTGTCTGATAATCTCCTGTCTAAAACTATTTCCATGTTTCCCGTTCCTTTAAATTCTTCAAAAATTACTTCATCCATACGGCTGCCTGTTTCTATTAGAGCAGTTGCAATTATAGTTAATGAACCGCCCTCGTCTATATTTCTTGCAGCCCCGAAAAATCTTTTTGGTTTGTGCAATGCATTTGCATCTACACCACCTGATAAAATCTTCCCACTGTGAGGAATTACTGTGTTGTGTGCTCTTGCAAGTCGAGTTATACTATCAAGAAGTATAACTACATGATGTTTAGATTCTACGAGCCTTTTTGCTTTTTGTAGAACTATTTCAGAAACTTGTACATGTCTTTCTGGTGGTTCATCGAATGTTGAACTAACTACTTCTGCTTTTACATTCCTTTGCATATCAGTAACTTCCTCTGGTCTTTCATCTATCAAAAGAACAATTAGATGAATTTCTGGATGATTCCTTGTAATACTATTAGCTATAGTTTGAAGCAAAATTGTTTTTCCACTTTTGGGAGGAGAAACTATTAGACCTCTTTGTCCTTTACCAATTGGAGTAAACAAATCCATTATTCGCATCGAATACTCTGTAGGAGTCGTTTCAAGGATAATTTTGCTATTAGGATATAAAGGTACAAGATTGTCAAACATTATTCTTTCTCTAATCAGTTCAGGTGGTCCAAAGTTTACCTCTTCTACTTTTATTAAAGCGAAAAATCTTTCCCCTTCTTTTGGAGGTCTTACCTGCCCATATACAAAATCACCTGTCTTGAGGAAGAATTTCTTGATTTGTGAAGGAGACACATATATATCATCGGGAGAAGGAAGATAATTATAGTCAACGGATCTCAAAAATCCATAACCATCACTTAGTACTTCCAAAACCCCTGAAGCATATGCATACCCATCTTTTTTAGTGGTTTCTTCTATAATTTTGAATATTAAATCCTGCTTCTTTAAATCTTCAAAGTCTTTTATGTTGAGTTCCCTTGCTATAGTTCTCAACTCTGATACTTTTTTGGACTTGAGAAGCTCTATATTTTTATCAGGGATTTCCTCTTTCAGAATTGTTTTTCTTTCCGGCATAGTTAATTAGATTAATTTTTTTCCCTTTCCCTAAGGAAATAAATAAAGGTTAGTATTTTTATATATTACTCGTTAACTCAAAATAGTTAATAATTAAATAAAATAGTGATTTTAACATAAATAGCGAAACTGGGCGTGTCTCTTTATTATTATAATGTAATTTAAATATTCTTAACTTTCAATATAAAACTAATAAAAATTAAATTTGAATTCAATATAATATTAATTGTTTAGTTAATCTGTTTTCAAACTATAATTCGGTGCTTCTTTTGTAATTTTGACATCATGTGGATGAGATTCTCTCAATCCCGCATTTGTTATTTTTACAAATTTTGTTTTTGTTTTCATTTCTTTAATATTCCTTGCTCCTGCATATCCCATTGCTGAGCGAAGTCCACCTACTATTTGATATATTGTGTCTTTCAAAGGTCCTTTATATGGTACAATGCCTTCTATACCTTCTGGGACTAATTTTTTTATATCATCTTCTACATCTTGGAAATACCTATCTTTGCTGCCTTTCTTCATTGCTTCTATAGAACCCATACCCCTATAAACTTTATAACTCCTTCCTTCGTATAATACTTTTTCTCCAGGTGCTTCATCAGTACCAGCTAGCATTCCACCAATCATAACAGAATCTGCACCTGCTGCTATCGCTTTTGGAATATCTCCAGTATGTTTTATTCCACCATCTGCAATTATTGGTATATTATATTTCTCTGCTACTTTAGAGCATTCAATAATTGCTGTCATTTGTGGAACGCCTACTCCTGCTATAACCCTTGTCGTGCAAATAGAACCTGCACCAATACCAACCTTTAAACAATCAACACCTGCTTTTATTAAATCAATTGCAGCTTCAGCAGTTGCTATATTTCCAGCAATTAATTCAGTGTCGAATTTAGATTTTATTTTCTTTATCATATTAATAACACCAGAAGAATGTCCATGAGCTGTGTCTATTACTAATACATCAACTCCATATTTTACAAGTTCATGAGCTCTTTCTATTGTATCCTTTGCAATACCAAGAGCAGCCCCTACTCTTAGCCTCCCGAATTTATCTTTACATGCGTTTGGAAAACTTTTTCTTTTCTGTATGTCTTTGAATGTAATCAAACCTTTTAATACTCCATTTTTATCGACTACTGGTAGTTTTTCTATTTTATGTTTATGCAATATCAATTCTGCTTGGTTTAAATCAGTTCCAACTGGTGCTGTTATTAAGTTATCTTTAGTCATTACTTCTCCAATCATCATATCTTCTTTAATACCAAATCTTAAATCTCTATTAGTTAATATTCCAATTAGTTTATTTTCTTCATTGACAATTGGAATCCCTGATATTCGGTATTTATCCATAACTTCAAACGCTTCTCTAATTTTTCTATCTGCAGTAAGTGTTATCGGTTTTAATATCATTCCACTTTCACTTCTCTTAACCTTGTCAACTTCCATAGCTTGCTGTTCGATCGACATATTCTTATGAATTATTCCGATTCCTCCTTCTCTAGCAATTGCAATTGCCATATCAGTTTCTGTTACGGTATCCATAGCAGCTGACAGTATAGGAATGTTAAGTTCAATTTTGTTAGTGAGTTTAGTTTTTAAATCTACATCTCTTGGTAATACACTTGATTTTGCAGGGACTATTAAAACATCATCAAATGTAATTGCTGTATCTTTTTTTATTTTATTTTTCATATAATACAAAATTTTAATTTTTTTAAAATTGTTCAAGGTTTTCTATATTACCCCACAATCCCTTATTGTTTTCTCTTGCTTCTCTGTAATACTGTCTGAATTCTTCTTGTTTTGAAAATGGATATTGCTCATATACATAGGCATAACCATCTTTAAGTATTTTTGCATTAACTAATGTTCCATCTTCTAGATAAACATATCTCAAGAGTCTTCCATATCTATCTTTATCATTTCCGCTTTCTTCTGCTTCAAGATAAACTTTACGCCCTTCCACGAAACTTTTTACATAATTTGTAGCTAATTGTCCTAATTTTTTTATTGTTTCTTTATCTTTGTTGCTCAATATTGCATCTCTATCAAGTTTTTCTGAATTGTATTTTTCTGGAGTGTCAATTCCAATTAATCTAACCCGCCTCCCATCTTCAAGTTCAAATGTATCACCATCAATAACTCTTTTCACAGTTATAAGTTCTTTATCACTTTTGCTACAATTAAAAAGTGTTATTAATAGTATTAATATTATGAAAGTTATCTTCTTAACTAACATTGGATGAAAAAATAATATTTTTAATAATTTGATTCTTTCTTGGTTTATTGTTATCTAATTTAATAGCTTTATCAATATATCCAATTGCTTTATCAATTTTAGATCTATTTGAAGAATATAATGTACATATTATTTCACCCTTTTTTACAAAATCCCCTTCTTTTTTGTTAAATTCAATTCCTGCATGAAAATCTATTTTGTCTGTAATTATTTTCCTTCCGCATCCAAGTTCAATTCCTGCTAATCCTATGTTTAATGCATCCACTTTTTCGAGGTACCCTGTTTTATTGGCAGTATAATAATGTTTTTCTTTTGCACGTTTTTGCTTGTTAATATTTTTTATGAATTTAACATCTCCACCCTGAACTTTCACCATTTCTATAAATTTTTTATAAGCAGTTCCATTAATAATTTTTTCTTTTGCTATTTCTTTTCCTTCGTTAATTGTCTTTGCTTTTTTCCCCAGAAATATCATGCAACCAGCAAGAGTAGAAGTAATTTCATATAAATCTGGTATATTTTTTCCTAACATGAGTTCAATGCACTCTTCAACCTCCAACAAGTTTCCAACTTTATAACCTAATGGTTGATTCATATCTGTTATTACTGCAATTGCTTTTTTCTTAAACCTTTTAGATATATTTAATAAAGATTTAATAAGTTTATAATTTTTCTTTGTATCTGATAGATTTGCTCCACTACCAGTTTTGATATCGAATACAATAGCATTAGTACCTTCAGCAATTTTTTTACTCATGATACTAGCTGTCATAAGAGGAATTATATCAACTGTTGCTGTTACATCTCTTAACTGATATATAAGTTTATCTGCAGGGCAAAGCTCATACGTTTGTCCTGCCATTACGCAACCAATCTTGTTCAAAATTTTTATGAATTCCTTTGGTGTCAAATTAATATTAAATCCAGGTATTGAGGAAAGTTTATCAAGTGTACCGCCAGTATGCCCTAATCCTCTTCCTGATATCATTGGAACCGCTATTCCACAAGAAGCGACCAGTGGAGCTAATATTAAGGATGTTTTATCTCCAACCCCACCAGTAGAATGTTTATCTACTTTAGGTTTCTTTATTGAACTTAAATTTAATTTCTTACCGCTATCAATAAATATTTTTGTTATGTTAAAAGTTTCTTCTTCGTCTAATCCATTAAAATAAATTGCCATCAAAAATGCGGACATTTGATAATCAGTTATTTTTCCTTTAATGAATCCTTCAATAAAATATTGTAATTGTTTTTCTGATAATTTTTTGTTATCTCTCTTTAACTTAATAATCTCTACTGCGTTCATTACTGAAGATTTCTATTAAATTAATTAAATAAGTTAGATTAAAAAAGCGATTTTGAATTTCTTTTATTTTGATTTTTTCTAATTTACTTGTGTGCATCTATGAATAGTTTTGAAAAATATCCTGCAGTAAAGTTTGCTTTTTTATTTATAGCTGGTATTTTAATAGGTCAAAATTTTTATTTTAATATATTTGTAATATTATCTTTATTCCTACTCGTTTTAATATTTTACATATTAAAATGTAGGAAAAGTAATAATGCGTTTGAAAAATTCTTATTGCTTTCATTACTTATTATTTTAGCTGGAGTTGGTAAAGCGACTATAGATTTTCATATTAAATATAAAAACTCTGTTGCTTTTCTTCCTGACACAGATATTTCAAGAGATATACAGGTGAGAGGTATTATAAGTGAACCTCCTGACTATGATTCAAACAAAATTAAATTTTATTTAGAGTGTAAGAATGTTATAAATGGTCAGGATACAGCAATAATTACAGGTAAAGTATTAGTCTATTTGTTTGCTGATAAAAAAGTTGATGATAAAAAAAGCGTACCTGTCTTAAAAGCGGGTGACGAAATTATATCTTTCGGTAAACTTTCTACAGCTCCTGGTGAAAAAATTTTAGGTGGATTTAATTACAGGAAATATTTGGAGTTAAAGGGGATAGATAAGATTTATAAAATAAAAGGATATGATAATATCTTAGTTCTTTCCAACAATAATATTAATTTTATTTTTTCTAAAATAGTATATCCCGCAAGAGAGTTTGCATTGAAGACAATTGATGAGTACAATCCACCAGAAATTCGAGCTTTACTAAAAGGACTTGTTGTAGGAGAGAGAAGTGAAGTTACAGATGATTTGAAAGAAAGCTTTATTAATTCTGGATTGATGCACATACTTGCTGTTTCAGGATTGAATGTTGCATATATAATTTTGTTTTTAACTATAATACTCTCAATATTTAGATTAAATGTTGTACAAAGAACTATTGTAATAATAATCGTTCTTACTTTTTATTGCCTTTTTACAGGGGCTCCTGCCTCAATTATTCGTGCTTCAATAATGGGCTCTTTAATATTAATCGCTTATTTACTTCAAAGAAAGGTTGTTTTGTTAAACATTATTGCTTTTTCTGTAATTCTTATCTTGTCTTTTGATTCACGGCAAATTTTTGATGCGGGGTTCATTCTGTCTTACAGTGCTATAATTTCTATGGCATTGTTTTATGATAAGATTGAATTGTTTTTAAAATCGAAACTCTACTTAAATACAAGTTATAAGAAGTTATCTTTTTATTTGATTGTTTTAATTGCTTCAACTATTTCTGCTCAAATTGGAGTATTACCCATAACATCAATATATTTTGGGAAAATTTCTCTTGTATCTCTTTTTACAAATATTATTGTTGTACCTGTATCAAATTTTTGTCTTGCTCTTGGCTTTTTACAAATTATTTTCAATATTTTGTCAGGAATTCTTGCTTCATCAATTGCTGAAGTTAATAATTTGATATTATCATTCATAATAGAATTTATAAAATGGACGGGTGATTTATCCTTCGCATATATTTCAAGCTTAAATTTCAATTTTATAAGCACTACATCTTATTATTTTATCCTTTTAACTTTATTCACTTCTTTTGTTTCAACTGTAAAGAAAAAAATCACAATATCACTGTTAATAGTTTTTTGCACACTTGTTCTTAATTTAGAATTAGATAAAGAGGTGAAAATTATTTTCTTTGATGTGGGTCAGGGAGATGCAACTTTAATACAAACAACTCATGGGCAAAATATATTAATTGATGCTGGTCCATCTTATCAAGATATAAGCCAAGCTAGAAAATCTTTGTTTCCATATTTAAGACAAAATAACATAAATGATATTGATCTATTAATAATTACACATAAACATGCAGACCATATCGGTGGGATATTAGATATAATAAAAAACTTTAATGTTAAAAGAATTGTAGACACTCGTTATAAAGATACAAGTACACTTTCTACTTCATTAGAAAAAATAATTATAGAGAAAAAAATTATAAGAGATTTTGTATGTGCTGGTGATATAATTGAACTTGCTGGTGATTCCAGAATTTTTGTGTTGTATCCAGGAAAAGTTTCAAATCCTTTACTCGAGATGAATCCTCATTTCAATTGTATTGTATTAAAATTTAAGTTTAAACACTTAGATGTTTTACTAACAAGTGATATTGGGAAAGGTACTGAAAAAATATTAACAGAATTTTATGGGGATTTTTTGAGGTCAGATATATTAAAAATTGCACATCACGGAAGTAAAAACTCTTCATTACCTGATTTTCTAGTTAAAACATATCCAATATATTCGGTTATTTCTTGTGGATTAAATAATAGATTCAACCACCCTGCATTAGTCACATTGCTTAAATTATCATTAATTAATAGTATTATATGTAGAACTGATATTGAGGGTTCATTGATTTTTCAATCAGATGGAAAATATCTGAAGAGAATATTATATTAATACTTACTAGTAATAAATTTTTAAAAAGCTATAAAATTATATATTTAATTATATTATTATTAAGTAAGAAAAAAAATCCCGACTCGGGGGAAAGTCGGGATTTAGGGGTTTATTGTTGGTGGGAGTAATATTATGAAAAAATTTACACTTTTTTTCTCTTCTACTCTTGTTTTAGAAATTTTAAAGAACGAAGCTTTTAAACTCTGTTTTACATAGTCAATAAACTACCTAATCAAATCTTACTATAACATAACAACTTTACATACAAAAATTATATTTTCATTTTTAATTGTCAAGTCCTTTTTTAATACATAAAAAATTTTTTTTTCTAATTGACAACCTTATATAAACATTGCATCCCAATAATATATAATTTAGAACATTTTAAATTAAAAAGCAAGAAAGAATAGAAATAATTTTATATTTAATAAATTTATTAATTATGCTATTTTTAAATTTTGAAAGTAATAGTGTCATTTTCTAATTATGTATTTAATATCCTCTTCAAGTATAAGAAATTATTTTCATAAAAAATAAAAAATAAATAGTAGGAGAAATAAAATGGCTAAAACAATCACTATTGATGGAAATGAAGCTGCTGCTTATATTGCTCACAACACGAACGAAGTAATAGCGATCTATCCTATTACACCATCTTCTACAATGGGCGAATTAGCGGATGCATGGTCTGCTGAAGGAAGAAAAAATATTTGGGGTACTGTTCCAATAGTTACAGAGATGCAAAGTGAGGGAGGAGCTGCAGGAGCTGTACATGGCTCTTTACAAAGTGGTTCTTTAACTACAACATTTACAGCATCACAAGGTTTGCTCTTGATGATTCCTAATATGTATAAAATAGCAGGAGAATTAACACCAACTGTATTTCATGTATCAGCGCGATCTTTATCCACACATGCATTATCAATTTTTGGTGATCATAGTGATGTTATGGCAACTCGCCAAACAGGTTTTGCTTTGATCTGTTCGAATTCAGTTCAAGAGGTTATGGATTTTGCACTTATAGCACAAGCTTCTTCTCTTGAATCTCGCATACCGTTTCTACATTTCTTTGATGGTTTCAGAACCTCTGCCGAAGTTATGAAAATAGAAATGATTGATGTTGATGAAATAAAAAAGATGATTAATTATGATTTTATTATTGAACATAGAAAAAGAGCTTTAACTCCGGATAGACCTTTTATTAGAGGTACTGCTCAAAATCCTGATGTATATTTTCAAGGAAGGGAAACTGTAAATAGATTCTATCAAGCATGTCCTGATATTGTTCAGAAAGTAATGGATAAGTTTTATCAAGTCATAGGTAGAAGATACAATCTTTTTGATTATTATGGAGCGCCAGATGCTGAGAGGATAATTGTTTTAATGGGATCGGGTGCTGAAACAGCTGAAGAGACAACTGAATTTTTAAATACAAGATTTGGAGAGAAAGTCGGAATTGTTAAAGTTCGTTTATATAGACCATTTTCAACTAAACATTTTGTTTCTGTAATCCCACCATCTGTTAAGAAAATTGCTGTGCTTGATAGAACTAAAGAACCCGGTAGTGTTGGAGAACCTTTATATATTGATGTTATTGCTGCGATAGTTGAAGAGATGAGAAAAGGAAATACTCCATTTAAAGAGATGCCATTGATAATAGGTGGAAGATATGGGCTTTCATCCAAAGAGTTTACACCAGCGATGGTGAAAGCAGTGTTTGATGAATTAAAAAAAGATAATCCAAAGAATCATTTTACTGTTGGAATAAATGATGATGTCACTTTTACTAGCTTAGAATATGATAGGAATTTCTTCACAGATAAAGAAGGACTTTTTGCTGCAATGTTTTATGGACTCGGAGCTGATGGAACTGTTGGAGCAAATAAAAACACAATAAAAATTATTGGTGAAGAAACAGATAACTATGCACAAGGATATTTTGTATATGATTCCAAGAAATCAGGTTCCACTACAGTATCACACTTAAGGTTTGGGAGAAAACCAATAAAATCAACCTATTTAGTGCAAAAAGCGGATTTTGTTGGATGCCATCAGTTCACTTTGCTTGAGAAATTTGATGTTCTAAAGAATATTAAAGATGGTGGAACATTCTTATTAAATAGTCCATTTCCTAAAGAAGAAGTTTTCAAAAAACTTCCTAAAAAAGTATGTAAACAAATTATTGACAAGAAACTTAATTTCTATGTTATTGATGGTTATTCAGTTGCAAAAGAAACGGGAATGGGAACAAGAATAAATACGATAATGCAAACCTGCTTCTTTGCTATTTCTGGTGTATTGCCAAAAGATGAAGCAATTGAGCAAATTAAAAAATATATTTTGAAAACTTATGGTTCTAAAGGAGAAGAAATAGTTCAAAAGAATTTTGAAGCAGTAGATAAAACTCTTGCAAAACTTTATAAAGTAGAAGTAAGTGAAAAAGATATTAGTGATATAGAATTACCACCCGTTGTTTCTGAAAAAGCTCCTGAATATGTGAGAAAGACATTAGCAAAAATTATGGAGGGATTGGGTGATGAAATTCCTGTAAGTGAAATGCCTGTTGATGGCACATTTCCAAGTGGAACAACTCAGTGGGAGAAGAGAAATATTGCCCTCGAAGTACCGGTATGGGATCCTGAACTTTGTATACAGTGTGGGAAATGTGCAATGATTTGTCCACATGCTTCCATTAGAACTAAAGTTTACAATGAAAAATATTTAGAAGGTGCTCCGAAAACTTTTAAATGGACAAAGGCGAAAGGAAAAGAATTCACACCAGATACTGTTTATACAATTCAAGTAGCAGTAGAAGATTGTACAGGTTGTGAATTGTGTGTTGAAATTTGTCCAGCAAAGAGCAAAAAAGAAGTTAAGCATAAGGCTCTTAATATGGCACCTCAAATTCCTCTTAGATTGCAGGAAAGAGAGAATTTAGAATTTTTCCTTAATATTCCAGAATATGATAGAGGAAAATTAAATATTGCTTCGGTTAAAGGTAGTCAATTCTTACAACCATTGTTTGAGTATTCAGGTGCTTGTGCTGGATGTGGAGAAACTCCATATTTAAAATTATTATCGCAACTTTTTGGTGATAGAGCAATTATTGCAAATGCAACGGGTTGTTCTTCTATTTATGGTGGTAATCTACCGACAACTCCATGGACATTTAATAAAGATGGTAGAGGTCCTGCATGGTCGAATTCGCTCTTTGAAGATAATGCAGAATTTGGGTTCGGAATGAGACTTTCCATTGATAAACTGAATCAGTTTGCAAAAGAATTATTAATAAAAAATTCCGCTCTGATTGGAGAAAATTTAGTAATTGAAATTATTGATGCAGATCAATCAACTGAGTTGGGTATTTATAAACAGAGAGAGAGAGTAAAAGTCTTGAGAGAAAAGTTAACTTCAATAAATTCTGAAGATGCAAGAATATTGGATGTCATTGCAGATTATTTAGTTAGGAAATCTGTATGGATAGTAGGAGGTGATGGTTGGGCATATGATATTGGATATGGTGGTCTCGACCATGTGATAGCTTCAGGAAAAAATGTCAATTTACTTGTTTTAGATACAGAGGTTTATTCTAATACTGGTGGACAATGCTCCAAAGCAACTGGCCTTGGGGCAGTGGCTAAATTTGCTGCATCAGGTAAACCTACACCAAAGAAAGATTTAGCAATAATGGCTATGGCTTATGGAAGTGTATATGTTGCTAAGGTTGCTATGGCAGCTAATGATTTACAGTGTCTGAGAGCGTTTTTGGAAGCCGAAGCATATGATGGACCATCTGTAATTATTGCTTATTGTCATTGTATTGCTCATGGAATTGATATGGGTAAAGCAATTGAGAACCAAAAAGCTGCCGTCGATAGTGGGTATTGGCAATTAATTAGATATAATCCGAATTTAGCTAAGCAGGGAAAAAATCCGTTGATATTAGATTCAATCGAAGCGAAAATAAAGTTTGAGGATTATGCATATAAAGAAACTCGTTATAAAATGTTGACAAAATCAGATCCTGAACAGGCTAAAAAATTAATGGAACTTGCACAACAAGATGTATATAATAAAATAAAACTTTATAAAAAACTTGCTTCAAATGGTACAAATGAAAAGAAGGAAGAAATTTAATAATTATAAAAGATAAAATTATGGATTTAACAACAAAATTTTTAGGTCTAAATTTGAAAAACCCTGTAGTACCATCGTCTTCTCCACTTTCAAAAGAAATTGACACTCTAAAATCTTTGGAAGATGCTGGTGCTTCTGCTGTGGTTTTACACTCATTATTTGAAGAACAGATTACTTATGAAGCACAGGAATATGATTACTTTACTACATTCGGTACAGAATCATATGCGGAAGCTTTAACTTATTTTCCGAAGCAAAATGAATATTACTTAGGTCCTGAAGAATATCTTGAGCATATCAGAAAAGCAAAAAATGCTCTTAGCATCCCTGTAATTGGTAGTTTAAATGGGGTTTCAAGTAGTGGCTGGACAAAATACGCTAAACTTATTGAGGAAGCTGGTGCTGATGCGATAGAGTTGAATGTATATTACCTTGCAACTGATATTGATACTGAAGGAAAAGAAATAGAAGAAATTTATTTAAGGAATCTCAAAGAAGTTAAATCAGCAGTGAGGATTCCAGTTTCAATGAAACTCAGTCCATACTTTTCAGCTACAGCTAATTTTTGTAAGAAACTTGATGATGCAGGAGCCGATGGTCTTGTACTTTTTAACAGATTTTATCAACCAGACTTAGATATAGAAAATCTTGAAGTTGTTCCAGATTTATCATTAAGCACAAATTGGGAATTGAGGTTACCATTAAGATGGATTGCAATTTTATATGGAAAAGTAAATGCATCATTAGCTGCAACAAGTGGAGTCCAAAATCATATTGATGTTATTAAAGTATTAATGGCTGGTGGTGATGTTGCAATGATTTGTTCGGAACTTTTAAGAAATGGTGTGAAAAGAATAACGGAGATTTTAGATAACCTAAAAATATGGCTTGAAGAGCATGAATACGAATCTATCGAGATGATGAAAGGAAGTATGAGCCAAAAATCGGTAGCAGACCCTGCAGCATTTGCTAGAGCTAACTATATGAAGATACTTAATACCTATAAAATAAGATAGTTTTTAATAAGGTAAGTTGCTTTAATAATAAATAAAATATTATCCATTATGTATAATTATGCCCTTTCAAATCCCATAAGTGTTTTGTTAAATAAACCAAAAGAGGATTTTACAAGAGATGATTTGCTAAAAATTATTCAAGAGAAAAATATAGAAAGAATAACTTTCCATTACACTGCTCTTGATGGTAAATTGAAAGAAATGCAAATACCATTGCCTGGAAGAAAGAACGCGGAGATAGTTTTAACAGAAGGAGAGAGAGTAGATGGTTCATCACTTTTCAAAGGTATGATTGATACTGCTTTATCTGATTTATATGTTGTTCCAATCTGGAAAACTGCGTTCTTTAATCCATTTCAAGAAGGGAGTTTAGATTTCATTTGCAGGTACATTACTGCTGATGGTGAACTTGCACCTTTTACTCCTGATAGTATATTAATGAAAGCAAGTAGATTGTTTTCAAAAACCACGGGAATAGATTTACATGCATTTGGTGAATTAGAATTTTATTTGTTTTATAAACCTGATAATGAATTTTATTATCCACTTAAGCAAAGAGGATATCATGCATCAGGACCCTATATAAAATCCTGCGGAATATTATCTGAAATGTTAAGAATAATAACTCAAATTGTAAATAATGTAAAGTATGCTCATAGTGAAGTTGGTTTTATTGAAAAAATTCAAAGCCCTATTCCCGAATTAAACGGTCTTTCTGGTGAACAATTGGAAATTGAATTACTTTCATTACCAGTAGAAGATGCCGCAGATGCAATTGTAATTACTAAATGGCTAATTAGAAATATTGCTGCAAGACATGGAATGCTTGCAACCTTTGCACCTAAACTCGAGGAAGGTGTAGCAGGTAATGGAATGCATATACATTTAAAACTAATTCAAAATGGGAAAAATATAACCGTTGATGATAATAAAGAATTATCTCAGAATACATTAAAATTAATAGGTGGTTTATGTGAATGTGCAGATTCATTAACTTCTTTTGGTAATAGAGTTGCTTCTTCTTATTTGCGGCTTGTACCAGATCAAGAAGCACCAACAAAAATTTGTTGGAGTGATTCAAATAGAAGTGCTTTAATCAGAATTCCACTCGGATGGTCAAAAATTAATAACCTTGCTAAAATATTAAATCCTAAATGTCCAGATGAACCAATAGAAGTTGATAATATGCAAACAGTTGAGTTTAGGTCACCTGATGGTAGTGCTAATTCACATTTATTACTTGCGGGAATAACTATGGCTGCACTTTGGGGATTTCTTAATCCAGAGAAGTCACTCGAAATTGCTAAAAAGTGCAAAGTCCATGGTAATATATTTAAAAATAAATCTATTCTAAAAACATTAAAAAGTCTACCAGATAGTTGTGCAAGTTCTGCTGAAATTTTAAAACAGAAAAGAGAACTTTACGAATATGAAGGGATATTTTCTAAAAGTGCCATAGATTATGCGATTTGGTCTCTTGAGAGAGAAAATGATAAAAAATTAAGAAAACAATTATCAACTCTAAAAGGTAAGAATAAAATTAAAAAGTTAAAAACAATTTTACATAAGGATATTCATAAGAACTAATTATTAAAATAAATTTTAACAATCGATATTTTATAATCTTATTTTATCTATGGATAATAAATCCTTTAAAGAAGAACAACTTAAGAGAATTAAGTTGATAGATGATGTTTTTAAATTAATTAAAGAAAAAGAGGTTAAGAATGTTGATTTCAGATTTACGGATTTGTCAGGAGAATGGCGCCAGTTTACAATTCCCGTTGGACAGTTAGAGCGAGATACATTTTTTGAAGGTTTTACTATTGATGGTTCTTTAATTTGTAATTGGAAACTAAAGAGAGATTCTGATTTAACAATTATTCCTGATCCTTCAACAGCTCGTATTGATACGGTTTTGGAACCTACAACCGTTTTTATAATTTGTGATATATACGATCCTATTGATAAAAAACCTTTCAAGTATGATCCAAGAAGTGTTGCTAAAAAATCTATTGAATACATTTCTCACTTAAATATAGCTGATAAAGTTTTTATTGGTGCAGAATCAAAATTTTTCATTTTTGAATCATCAGAGGATTATTTAGATAATTTACTTGAGAAAAAAGATTTTATTTCAAAGATTCAAACTGAGTATGACAAGCATGGATATTTATTAACTCCCCCTGAAGATAAATATTATGAAATAAGAAATATTATTGTTGAAAAACTTTTAAAAAATGAAATTGAAGTAGAAAGACATCATTGTGAGTCAGCTTTTGTAGGGCAGAATGAAATAAGTTTTAAGTATTCTTCATTGGTTGAGTCAGCTGATGTTTTTATGATTTTTAAAAACATTGTAAAAAATGTAGCAAACTTTTTTAATAAAACAGCAACTTTTACTTCAAAACCAATTTTTGAAAATTTAGACAATACACTTCACATACACCTATCACTTTGGAAGGACAATAAAAATATTTTCATTGGTGATAAGTATGGGGGGCTTTCAGAGTTAGCACTTAATTTTATTGGAGGTATACTCCATCACACACCATCATTACTTGCTTTTACAAATCCTTCTTTTGACTCATACTTTCGTTTAAAATCAAATAAAAAATCTTCCGTTAGTTTAACATATTCAAAATCTGATAGGTGCTCTGCAATACGAATACCAACAACCACAAATACGAAGCGGAAAAGAGTTGAGTTTAGAATACCTGATGCTGATTCTAATCCATATCTAACTTTTTCAGCAGTTCTCATGGCAGGGATAGATGGTATAATTAAAAATATTAACCCTGGAGAACCTATAGAAATTCAAGAACAACTTACAGCAAAAGAATCTGCAATGGAAACTCCTGAAAACTTAGAAGAAGCTCTTGAAAATTTAGAAAATGACAATGATTATCTTAAAGTTGGGGAAGTTTTTTCTGATGATTTGATTAAGCATTGGATTAAATTCAGATTGAAAAAAGTTTAATTAATTTAAGTTGATAATTTTATACCTATATCAATTCTGAATTTGTCATTAATAATTTTCTATATTAATTGTTATATTACATAAAGAAGAATCTAACAATTCATTTGTTGCAATTAAAAGAATACCTCTCTCTTTTTGCTCAAGAGAAATTTTTTTTAATATTTCAATTCCTTCTAAGTCGAGATTAGAATGAGGTTCATCAAGAAGTAGTAATTTCGGTTCGTTTAAAATAGAAAAGGCGAGTTTCAATCTCTGCTTCATTCCTGTTGAATATTCTCTAATTATATCATCTTTACAGTAATATAAATTAACTTTTTTTAGAACCTCTTCAATTTTTCCTTTAGGATAATTGAAATTACATTTAAGTTCTATAAAAAATTTTAAATTTTCGTAAGCTGTTAATTCATCATATAAGTTTAAGTATGGAGCAGCGTATCCAATATATTTATAATAATATTCTTTTTTTATTTCAATATTATCAACTTTTAATATAATTTGTCCTGAGGTTGGTTTAATTAAGTTCGAAATAATTTTTAAGAGGGTTGATTTTCCACTTCCATTTCTACCTATAATAGCAACTGAATCTCCTTTTTTTAGTTTAATATTAACACCCCGAAATACTTGTTTATTTGAATATTTTTTTTCTAGATTTAAACATTCAAGTTCTATCATCAATTCGAAATTTATTTTTTCTCATTTATTCTTTGATTTCTTCTCATTAGAGCATCTTCATATCTCCTTTTTTCATCTTCTGTTTCAGGTATTATTGGAGGAACAGGAATTGGTTTATTAGTTTTAGGGTCAATATTTACGAAAGTTAAATATGCACTATTTGAATGAAATATCTCCCCTGTTTTTATATCTTCAACTTCAACTTTAACCCCTACTTCGAGGGAAGTATTAAATGTTCTGTTTACTGAAGCTTTAAGTCTTACAAGACTGCCAAGTTTTATAGATTTTTTGAATGAAAGTTTATCTACACCTGCAGTAACAGTGATATTATTACAATGTTTGGATGAACAAAGAGCAGCTGCTATGTCTATCCAATGCATCAATCTACCCCCTGATAGATTTCCCAATATATTAGTGTCATTCGGTAGAACAAGTTCTACCATTTCAATTTGAGAGTCTTTTACTTTTTTCATTACTTATAATGAATTGCTTTTATTTAACTTTTGCTTCTAACTCCAATACTTTTTGATATAAATCACTTGATTTGTACTTTTCCTTGAATCTTTTTATTTCTTTTTTCGCGTCTTCATAATTTTTCTTTATCATTAATACTTGAATCTTACCATAAGAAGCATCATCAGCATAGTCTGTATCGAAATATTCATTTAATATATTATTATAGTATACTAATGCGGCTTTGTAGTTTTCTAATTTTACATAAAGTTCTGCAGTTTTTAAATCTTTATAGGCTAATTTATTCCGTAGTTCTTTTATTCTCTTTTCGGCATCTGGAGCTAATTTATGAGTTGGATATAAAATTAAGAAATTCTGAAATTCAATTATCGCATATCTTGTATATGTCTGGTCTAATTCATATTTAGGTGAGAGATTATAATATGACATAGCAAGATAATATCTTGCTTGGGGATAGTATTCACTTAAATTGTAATTTTTTATTAAATTCTCAAATTCGTATGCTGCTAAAACATATTCACCTCGGTTGTAATAACTCATACCAAGATAGAATTGAGCTTTATCAATTATCGATGTTCCTGAAAATTTAATTTTAATAAACGAAAAATCTTCTATTGCTTGAGTATAATCACCTTTATCATAACTTTGTTTTGCTATTTTAAATGCTTCTTCAGGATCGTCGGTTGTAATATTACTTTTATCAGCAGAGATACATCCAAAAATCAATGGTAATAAAAATATTAGAATTCCCTTTAAGAAATTTTTCATTATTTATTTATTATTTACTTCTTATTGTAAAGAATAATACTATTGCAACTGCTGAAACTAAAATTGCAGTGCTTGGTATTAAGTATTTGTCAAAAAAACTTTCCTCAGGTAATTTACCTTTTGCAAACTTGTAACCATCAGATTCAATATAACTTATGTACGAATAATCTACTGTATCTTTTATAATACTGTAAAAATTTCTAGTATAAATTGTAGAATCTTTATTAGAGATTAATAAATCGAAGCCACAGAAAATTTGCCTCTGCAAATATTTATCAAAAATTAAATTCTTATGCTCATATTTATATTCTGTTTTAATTATAGCATTATCGAATTTTAAAGTATAATCACTAATAATCTTTTTATCTTCAGTTGTTAATTTGTAGTTGATGTATATTTGTTTAAATAATTTTATGATATATTTGCTAACTTCACTATTATCGTTTGTTGTGATTAAATATGTTTTTTCTGGTCCTAATATATTTATATATTCAATACATTTTTCAAAATCGTTTTGCAATAATAAGTTTATTAATTCTAAATTAGTTTTTGGTCTATCATCATATTCCTGAGGATATATTGGTAGAGCGCACAAAAAAATAAGAAAAATTGAAACTAAATATTTTTCCATTATGATTAACTGTATATTCCTCTCAACTTCAATGCTGTAGCTACTTTTTGAATTGCATAAATATATGCACCCAATCTAAGAGTAGTTTCATGATTTAATGCAGTCAGGTACACATTCTCAAATGCTTCGTTCATCATCCTTGTAAGGCGATTATTAATATCCATTTCATCCCAATAATAACCTAATCTATCCTGTACCCATTCGAAATATGAAACGATAACACCTCCAGAATTTGCAAGTATATCAGGTATTACCATAATTCCTTTATCCATAAGAATTTGATCTGCATCTGCAGAAGTAGGACCATTTGCTCCTTCAACTATTAGTCTTGCTTTAATTCTGCTAGCATTATTAGAAGTTATTTGGTCTTCTTTTGCTGCTGGAACTAATATATCACATTTTAGTTCTAATAATTCTTCATTTGTGATTTTATCACCAAAGTTTCCACCTTCGAGAACCTTATTCTTGTTTACATATTCAATAGCTTTTTTAATGTCAATCCCTTTTTCATTATAGTAACCACCAGTTACATCGCTAATGCCAATAATCTTACACCCTTTGTCACTTAGTAAATCTGCGCTTACGGATCCAACATTTCCAAAACCTTGTACAACCACTGTGGTATCTTCTGGTTTTACTCCTTTTTTCATAAGCGCTGCCATAGTAGCAATCATAACCCCTCTTCCTGTTGCTTCTCGTCTACCACGAGAGCCACCAATAATTAAGGGTTTTCCAGTAACCACACCGGTTACAGTTTTTCTTTGATGCATACTATATGTATCCATAATCCATGCCATAATTTGTTCATTTGTATTCATATCAGGAGCAGGTATATCAGTATCAGGACCAAATATTTCAAGAAGATTTGCGGTATATCTTCTTGTTATTTTTTCCAGTTCTGACATTGAAAGTTTATTTGGGTCACATCTCACTCCGCCTTTTGCTCCACCAAATGGTATATTTGCAATAGCACACTTCCATGTCATCCATGCTGCAAGAGCTTTTACTTCATCTAAATCAACATCAGGGGCATATCTAACACCTCCCTTTGAAGGTCCAAGTGCATTATTATGAATTACTCTATACCCTTCAAAAGCAACTATTTTTCCATCGTCCATCTGAACAGGAATTGAAACTATTACTTGTTTTACAGGAAGTTTTAAATAATTGTATACTCCTTCATCTAAATTAATCATTTCTGCAGCTTTATCAAAACGAACCATCATTGATTCGTAAGGATTATCAATATCCTTTTTATAAGGAGCGGGTTCTTTATAAATTTCTGCCATATTGATTTAATTTGATTTCTAAAATTTATTTACAATAACCATCAAGTTAATATTTAAGTTCAGTTTTATCAAGTTAATAACAAAATGAATGTTTTAGGTTTTACTGTTCATAATTCTTTATGAAAATTTTTATATTAAAATTTGTGTATATTTATTTTATTTTGTTTATTGATATATAATTAACTTAATGAGGTCAAAAATTACTAAGACAGTTTGGATCTTATCTCTCGTTAGTCTTTTTACTGACATTGCTTCTGAAATGCTTTATCCGGTGATGCCAATATATTTACAAAGTATTGGATTTACAGCTTTATTAATAGGTTCACTAGAAGGACTTGCTGAAGCAGTTGCTGGTTTTAGCAAAGGTTACTTTGGAAATTTATCGGATAGAATTGGGAAAAGAACAATATTTGTTCGTATTGGTTATTCTTTAAGTGCTATTTCAAAACCGATGATTGCATTTTTCACTTATCCTTTATGGATATTTTTAATGAGAACAATTGACAGACTTGGGAAAGGGGTAAGAACTTCAGCTCGAGATGCATTACTCTCAGATGAAGCATCAAAAGAAACAAAAGGGAGAGTCTTTGGCTTTCATAGAGCATTAGATACTTTCGGTGCTTTTCTTGGACCGATTGCTGCTCTTGCTTATTTATATTTCAATCCTGATGATTACATTAGCCTTTTTTATTTTGCTTTTATACCAGGTATTATTAGTATTTCACTTTCATTTTTTATCAAAGAGAAAAAACACATACATACTCCATCAATTACAAAAAAAGGGTTCTTGTCTTTTATAAAGTACTGGAAGTATTCTTCAGTAGAGTATAAGAAACTTGTAATTGGACTTTTTTTCTTTGCTTTAATTAATAGCTCTGATGTTTTTTTGTTATTGATGGTAAAATATATCGGGTACTCGGGTAATCAAGTAATTATTACATATATTTTTTACAATTTAATTTATGCGATTTTTTCTTTCCCTGTTGGAGTTATCGCAGATAAAATAGGATTGAAAAAAATATTCATTTTTGGATTAACTTTATTTGCTATTGTTTATGGTGGCATGACGCTACATCCACCATTGTATATTATTTTTGTTTTATTCTTTTTATATGGAATTTATGCATCTGCAACTGAGAGTATTGCTAAAGCTTGGATTACAAATATTTCAGAAAGAAAGGATACAGCAACAGCTATTGGTTTTTTCACAGGTATTAGTAGTGTGTTTACTTTTTTTGCAAGTCTTTTAGCTGGATTTCTGTGGTATAAATTTAATCCAAGCGTTACTTTTGGATTTTCTTCAATCGGTGCAGGTTTGCTAATTCTCTATTTTTTGGTTTTCGTTAAAACAAAACCTCAACACTAAATGATAAACTTTATTTAGTGATATTGATGTAATGATATATTGATTTTTTTAATATACTATATATGCTTCTTTTATACAATATGGTACAAAATTATAATCAATCCAGAAGTATCCATCTTCTCCCCATTTTGTGCCCCATGAATTAATTATTTTAAAAGCTCCTAAATCATCATCATATCCAACTATTGTTAATGCATGACCACCGATGTTATTGTCTTTAAATTTTTTCCATATAAAATGTCCTTTTTTACCACTTTTGTAATATTCATAACCATCATTAATTAAACTCTGATCTATTGCTGTTCCTATGTTAATTGGTCTTTGATATTCATTCATTGCTTCTTTAAATAAATCTACATCGATATAGTAAAAGACAAGAAATCTTGTATAGTCTACTACATAATTCATTGCGTCATAGAAACATGAGTCAGGTGGATAAGTATAATAATCAGATTCATTATAAGGAAATGTATTCCACCTAGCACAACCCATTTGTGCTAAAATTTCAAAAGCATCAATAAATCTGATCCCATAATTTTTTCCACCATTTGCAATATTGTATATAAATGCAGGGCTAAAAACTTTGTTATAATCAAGGGCTCCAGTTTTTGTATAGTAAGAATTTTCTTGATAACTAAATACTAAGTAACTTAATGTGTAATATCCTATAGAAAATCCGACACAACTGTTTTGTGATCCTTGATTCATTACAGGTGGCATATATTGAGAAAAATCTAATTTTGAGGCAATTACACCTCTGAACCCACCTTCATATTTATTTGTTTTCTCTAAATCTTCAGGTTTTGCGAATTGAAGGCCAGTTCCAACTTCTTGTGAATATATTTGAAAAGTAAAAAGAAATATTGAAAATAGGATTATTAAACAAACATATAACTTTTGTTTCATAATACTTAATATTTTGTTTTAACTTACAACTTAATTTTTATACAAGCAATATAATTTTTTTGTTCCTATGTGTTTTGTTTGAATTATCAATACTTTATCGTTATAAATGACTTTTTAGACAGAAATAAATTTAATAACTTGAATATATAATATTTTCAATTATGAAACCCAAAACAATTAACTTCTTTTCCAACGCGAGAGATTATTTAGGTATTACTTTTGGTTGTATAATATTTGCAATATCTTATTCTTGGTTTTTAATCCCTTTTAAAGTTGCACCTGGTGGGGTAGGTGGTATATCGCAAATATTGTTTCACTTATTTGGTTTCCCGGCAGGTATATCAATGATTACAATAAATATCCCTTTGTTTATTCTTGGTTGGATATTTCTTGGTAAACAGTTTGGGATTAAATCTTTCTTTGGTATGTTTGTTGGTTCAATTCTTATTGACGCTTTTGAACCTAAATTTCTCTATGAACACCACATTTTGAGTGAAATGATTAATACAAATTATTGGTCGTTTACAGATAATATTCTACTTGCATCCATTGCTGGTTCTGTTTTACTGGGGATTGGGCTTGGTGTTATTTTTAGATTCAGAGGTTCAACAGGAGGAACAGATATACCTGTAGCAATTCTGAAGCAATATACAGGTGTATCGATTGGTGCGGGTTACTGGTTAATAGAATCAGTTATTATTTTAACGATTGGGATAGTATTCAAAGATTTAAATTTGATTATATGGGCATATCTTAATCTGTTCATAACCACAAAAATAGTTGACTTGGCTGCTGAAGGTATTCCATCTGTGAAAGGAGCATTTATCATAACCAGATTTGAACATAAAATAAAACAGAGAATATTTGATGAATTAAATAGAGGAGTTACAATGTTTCATGCGGAAGGTGGTTATACAGGGAGGCACCATAATATTTTATTTGTCCTTGTGAACAGAAGACAAACTGCAACTTTAAGAAAAATAGTTAAACAGGAAGATCCGAAGGCATTCTTTATTTTATTTGATGTTTATGATGTAATGGGATATGGTTTTAAAACCAGAATACTTGATTTTGTAGAGGAATATGACTCGACATATAAGAAAACTGAAGAGATACCTCAAGTATTGTAGAAATACAATATTGCTCATTTATAAATTTTTAGGGTATATAGATGAATTATTGGTTTTAATTTATTGTTTTATATTGAAAAAACGGTATGTTTTATATATTTTGTTTGTTCAAAAATTGGGCGGTTAGCTCAGCTGGTTAGAGCGCTACGTTGACATCGTAGAGGCCATTGGTTCGAGTCCATTACCGCCCACAATTTTATTTTTTTTATTTATATATGGATAAAATAAAGATTACATTTCCTGATGGTTCAGTTGAAGAATTTCCGAAAGGTATATCTTGTTTAGAAGTTGCTAAAAGTATTAGTGATAATTTTGCTGAAAAAGTTCTTGTTGCTGAATTGAATGGAAGTTATGTTGATTTGGATACTAAAATAAATTCTGATTCTACTATAATATTTCATGACTTCAATTCTGAAATTGGAAAGGAAACCTATTGGCACACATCATCTCATATGATGGCTCAAGCAATTGAGGAGTTATACCCTGGTGCTAAATTTGGTGTTGGACCTGCTATTGAAAATGGTTTCTACTATGATGTGGATTCTGATACGAAATTTACTGATGAAGATTTAAAAAAGATTGAAGAAAGAATGTATGAAATTTCTAAAAGGAATATTAAACCTGTTCGTGAAGAGATGCCAAGGGATAAAGCAATAGAATATTTTAAAACTAAGCGACCTGATCCATATAAAGTTGAAATTCTGGAAACTATAGCTAATAATGAAGAGGTGGTTTCTCTTTACCATCAAGGAAGTTTTACTGATTTATGTCGTGGTCCGCATTTACCTTCTACCTCAAAAGTGAAAGCAATAAAACTTCTTTCAGTTTCAGGCTCATACTGGCGAGGGGATGAGAAAAATAGAATGCTACAAAGAATTTATGGAATAACTTTTCCTTCAAAAAAAGAACTTGAAAAATATTTAAAAGACTTAGAAGAAGCGAAAAGAAGAGACCATCGAAAACTTGGAAAAGAATTAGATTTATTCATGTTTCATGAAGTGAGTCCAGGAGCTCCTTTCTGGTTACCTAAAGGAATGATTATTCATAGAGAATTAGAAAAATTTTCCCGTCAATTACATGATAAATATGGTTATCAGGAAGTAAGAACTCCTATTTTAGTTAGAGAATCTCTTTTTAAAACTTCGGGACACACTACGCATTATATTAATAATATGTTCAGAGTTAATTCTGATAATGAAAATGTTTATATAAAACCTATGAATTGTCCTGAAGCTACTCTTATTTATTCCTCAAAATTGAGAAGTTATAAAGATTTACCAATAAGATTGTATGAACTTGGCATTAACCATAGAAATGAGATTAGTGGAGCTCTTGGAGGAATGTTTAGAGTAAGGCAATTTACAATGGATGATGCACATATTTTTTGTACAAATGAACAGATACAAGAAGAGATTACTAATGTATTGAAACTAATGATTGAAACATATTCAGCTTTTGGGTTTACTCCCAGTTACTTCTTCTCAACTCGCCCTGATGAAGCAATGGGAGAAATTGAAGTTTGGAATCAAGCTGAAGAGGCACTAAGGAAAGCACTTGAAGCAAATAATCTTACTTATAAAGTTAATGAGAAAGATGGTGCATTTTATGGTCCAAAGATTGATGTTCATATTAAAGATGCATTAAACAGAACTTGGCAACTTGCAACTATACAATTAGATTTTCAATTACCTGAAAGATTTGATCTGACTTATGAAGGTTCAGATGGGAAAAAATATAGACCAGTTATGATTCATAGAGCAATATATGGAAGTTTTGAAAGATTTATTGGTATTTTAACAGAACATTATGCGGGTAATTTTCCGCTCTGGATTGCACCTATTCAGGTTGCTGTTTTAACTATCACAGATAATCAGATTGACTATGCGAACCTAATTTATAAAGAACTTACAGATAACGATATTCGTACTTTTCTTGATATTAGAAATGAAAAAATTGGCTATAAAATAAGAGAAGCAGAGAATAAAAAAATTCCATTTATGCTGATTCTTGGTGAAAAGGAGATGGAAACTAATACCGTCTCTATTCGACAACATACAAAGGGTGATACAGGTAAAATGGAATTGAAAGAATTCATACAAAATCTTAAATTTTTAATTTCAAATAAATCTTTTAATTATTAATTAAAAAGGAGTAATTTTATTAAAGAGAAACAAAAGAGAGAAAGAGTTAATGAAGAGATTACTGCACATTTAATTAGAGTAGTTGATGAAGAAGGAAAGCCACTCGGAATTATGCCACCAGCAGAAGCACTAAAAATAGCCGAGTCAATGGATTTAGACTTGGTTGAAATAGCACCTAATGCAAAACCACCAGTTTGCAAGATTATAGATTTTGGTAAATACAATTATGAAAAGCAGAAGAAAGAAAAACTTGCCAAGAAACATCAGCAAGTCATGCAAGTAAAGGAAATAAGATTCAATGCAAACACAGATGAACACGATGTAGAGTTTAAAGTGAAACACTTAAAGCAATTTTTAATGGATGGACATAAGGTTAAAGCAAGTGTAATATATAAAGGTAGAATGATAACACATCCTGAAATAGGTGAAAGTTTAATGAAAAATATAATAAAAAGTTTATCAGAAGTTGGGAAATTAGAGACACCACCTAAAATGGATGGGAAAGCACTTGTAGCTTATCTCGTACCTGATAGACAAAAAATTACAGCATTAAAAAATAAGAAAGAAAATCAACAAACACAGGATAAACAATAAAGGAAGTACTTTATGCCAAAAATGAAGACTAACCGTTCTGCTGCAAAAAGATTTAAGATGACAAGTTCTGGCAAAATAAAAAGAGAAAAATCGCACAGAAGTCATATCTTGACTAAAAAGTCAGCAAAACGAAAAAGAAAATTGAGAACTCCCACTTTGGTAGCAAGTGGTGATGCAAAGAAAATTAAAAAACTAATTCAAAATTTGTAACATATTTTTAAATTTAAGAGAAGAGGTTACTGAAAATCTTATAAAAAGATTACCTCAATTTTAAAAAGGAGAATCTATGCCAAGAGCAAAAAATAAAGTAGCATCGAGAGCAAGAAGAAAAAGAATTCTTAAACAAGCAAAAGGCTATTACGGTGCAAGAAGTAAGGTCTATACAGTAGCAAAGCACTCTGTAGAGAAAGGATTACTTCATGCATATAAAGACAGAAAATTGAAGAAACGTGTATATAGAAGTTTATGGATAGCAAGAATTAATGCTGCTGCAAGACAAAACAATACAACTTATTCAAAACTTATTGATGGTTTGAAGAAGAAAAATATTACAATAAATAGAAAAACTTTAGCAGATTTAGCTTACAACAATCCTGAAGCATTCACTCAGATTGTAAAATTTGCAGTAGGATAGTTTTCTTGGATGTTATAAAACTAGTTATAGAAAATTGGAAAAAATGAGTGACTTACTGAATAAAATTACACAAATTAAACAAAATGTGCTATCTGATCTTTCAACTATTAATAATGCTGATGATCTCGAACAATTCAGGATAAAGTATTTAGGCAGGAAAGGGATAATAAATAGTCTTTTTGAAGAATTAAAATTACTTGATAAAACATTAAAAGCGCAAGTTGGAAAAGAACTTAATACACTAAAAAATAATACTGAATCTAAGTATAGAGAACTATTACAAAAATTTTCTGAGAAAAACGAATTTAGAGTTGAAGACCCAACATTACCAGGACGAGTATATAATATTGGAACGAAGCATTTAATTACTCAAGCACTCGAAGATATTATTAAAATATTTGTAAAAATTGGTTTTAAAGTATATGACGGATTTGAAATAGAAGATGAATATCATAATTTTGATGCTTTAAATACTCCTGAGTACCATCCCGCAAGGGATATGCAAGATACATTCTATCTAAATAGTGAAGGAAAAGATAAAAGATATTTACTTAGAACACATACCTCTCCTGGTCAAATACGAGTGATGGAAATGCATCAGCCTCCAGTAAGAGTAATTGTTCCAGGTAAATGTTACAGAAATGAAGCAATTAGTTCTAGATCGCTTGCAATGTTTCATCAGGTAGAGGGACTTTATGTTGATAAGGGAGTAACTTTTAGAGAGTTGAAAGGAACTTTGGATTATTTCGCGAAAGAATTTTTTGGTAAAGATATAAAAACAAGATTACGACCAAGTTTTTTCTCTTTTACTGAACCGTCAGGTGAACTTGATGTAGAGTGTTATTTGTGTAATTCTAAAGGATGTAGAGTGTGTAAATATACAGGTTGGCTTGAGATTCTTGGGTGTGGGATGGTTGATCCCAATGTTTTTGAGTTTGTTGGATATGACCCTGAAGAGTATACTGGATATGCTTTTGGTATGGGGATAGAAAGAACACTGATGATCAGGCATCAAGTTCCCGATATAAGAATGTTTTACGAAAATGATATAAGATTTCTTAAACAATTTTAAATAACAAGCTATGAAAAAAACTATATTTGTTTTACTCTCTCTGTTTATTTTATTCTATGGATGCACAAAAAAAACAGAGGTGCAAAAAATTTTGACACTTGAAACAACTTTCGGAACAATTAAAATCCAACTATATCCAGATAAAGCCCCTAAAACAGTTTCCAGAATCGAGGAACTCACTAAAAATAATTTTTATAATGGAGTGACATTTCATCGTGTGATTGATAATTTTATGATTCAAACAGGTGATCCAACAGGAACAGGTGCTGGTGGTTCGGGCCAGACAATTCCTGATGAGTTTAATAACGGTTTGAAACATGATAAAGAAGGTGTTGTTGCTATGGCTAATACTGGTAGACCTAATTCACAGGATTCACAGTTTTATATCACTCTCGGTCCTCAGCCACATTTAGATGGAAAATATACAATTTTTGGGCAAGTGTTGGAAGGTATGGATGTTGCCAAAAGGATTGCAAAAGTTCCTAAGGATAATAAAGATAAACCATTGGAGGATATAAAAATAATTAAAGCAACTATTTCCGAGAATATCATTCAAAAGTAAAAAATATAAAATTTTTACTAAAATGTCTCGTTTTATTAAAGATTACGAAACAAATAAAACTCCTGAGGTTTTAGAAAATATAATTAATGAGTTTTTTAAAAAAGAGGGTTTTAAAAATTACATTATCAAAAATGAAGAGGTTTGGAAAAAGGGAATGGGGTTGCTTATGGGACCACAAATTATGAAGGTAAAAATAAATGGTAGTAAAGTACATTTAGAGGCTTGGGTAAAATTTGCTCTATTGCCTGGTATTTATGTTGGCGAAATGGGAACAACGGGTGTTATTGGTGCACTACCAAAAAAGCTATTAAAGGATAAAATACTCTTATTCGAAAAAGTAATTTTGCAATAAAGAAATTTTGCTTAATTCAGGGTGACTCTGTCCCACTAATTTCTAAAAGAGAGAGTACTTTATTAGCAATAAAATCAGCAAGGTCATTAAAATCTTTTGGTAAATTTTCAAAAGAAGGTGCAGCGGGTACAATTTTACCACCAGCGTCTATAATTCTAATTAAATTCTTTAAGTAAATTTTATTCACTGGGGTTTCTCTGGGGACTAAAATTAATGGTCTATAATGAGAAAGTATGTAATCAGCACATTTTTCAATTAAGTTTTTACAACTACCATTTGCAATTCCAGAAACATAATTTACAGCACAAGGTGCAACAATCATTCCATATATACCACTTGAAGAAGAGAATATACTTGATTTTAAATCAAGGTTATTGTGAAATGTAACAGATTCTTCCCTTATAATTAAATCTGGAAACAAAGTTTTTATAGTTGAGGGTTTTAATTCAACGCCACACTCTCTAAATAAAGAAAAATGGGCATATTCTGTAAGAATGAGGTTTATGTTAAAACTATTTATTATTAGAGCCCTTAAAATTCTTAATGCATATATTGAACCACTAGCACCAGTAATACCTAATATAATATTTTTTCCCTCACCTTTATATTTTTTTTCTAAGGGATTAGTTTCAGTTTCGGGTATTCCCAAATCTGATTGTCCTTGATCCTGCATCATAATTTAAAAATAAATGATTTAGAAAAATATTTAAAATTAAAATAAAAATTATAAATAACAAAATATATGTAATATTTCTAAATATTAAAAGTTGTAAAAAGAATAATATAAATCCAAAGAATAAAGAGACGAATACCTCTCCAAATCTTGCAAATGCATTTAATTTATTTGTTTCAATAGTGAATGGAAAAACCTTAAGTCTTATTATAGTTATTTTATTTATTGTAATTGCAACGGGAAGTATGAAAAGTATGTTCAGTAAAATGATTTCTATATTAATTTTCAAAGATAAAGTAATTGTTAATAAAATTATCAAGGGTATTAAATAATTTAAGTGAACAAATTTTATACATCCTTTATAAACATACTTTGGATTTAAAATAGGAAGAGATTCGTATATCCAATCTACATTATCTGAATTTTCATCCGAAAATTTCAAATTACTTGTTGTTACTCTGAATATCATTAAAATTAATAATGTAATTGTAGGACTTAAAATTCCAATATTACTAAACTCATTCGATATTAATAACATAGTTTTATTATTACTAAGAACCCCAATGAATGCAATAACCAATGGCATAAATAAAATTGGAATAAATTTAAGTATCATTGACCTCGAACCTGTAATAACTTTTTTTGTAATGTAATATCCAGCTCTTTCTTCAGGACTTTTTAATAATAGTTTTTCCACTATCTCATTCAATTTGTTGAATGATGTTAAAAATTTTAGACCACTGAATCTTCTTTCCTTTTTCAAGAATGTTAATTTATATAGAATGTCATTGAAGTTCTTCTTAATGATAATATAAAAAAGATATGACAAAAATACAGTTAGTATCACTATTAATAATAGATATAAATTATTTTCAATTGCTTGCGCAAAAAAGTACTGAGGTAAGTAATTTGAAAATGAATATGTTAGAATAGAAACATTATCATGACTCGTTGTTTTTGATGAATAACTTGTGCTTGATAAAATCAAAAAAATAAATAACACTTGAAATAAATATAACAAAAATGATGCTTTTTCAGAAAATAGTTTTATAACAAATGTGTAAATAATGAGTATTATTAATGTTAAAAAAATTGAGAATAAGACACTAACTAAAAAAAAGTTAGCAGAATATAAAATTATTTTTTTATTTATAAGAATGAAAAGGATCGATTGGGGAATTGAAAGTATTGTGCTAAAAAACAAAATGTAAAAGTATGCAGACGCAATTTTTGAAATAATAAATTCGGAAAATGATATTGGCAAAGATTTTATTAAATCAATATTTGGTTGAGAGAAAAAAAGATTTGGATATTCACTAATGACAAGAAACAAAATGAGAAATGAATTAAAAGTTAAAACAAGAATTATACAACTTAAATATTCATAATTTAAAAAATAGTTCAATGATAAACCTGTTCCAGCAATTAGATATGAAACAATAGCTCCTATAATTTTTCTATAAGATATAGAATCTCTATCTCTGTAGTCAAGTTTTAAAAATATTTTTAACAATATGCTGATATTATTCATTGATTACCTCTAATTTCATTTATCGCTTGCAAATGTTCTTCATAAGTTTTTGAGAATTTGTGGCTTTTATCTTTTTTTGCAACAAAGAAATAATAATCATGTTCTGCTGGGTTAATACACGCTCTTATTGCTTCTAAACCAGGATTATTAATTGGACCAGGAGGTAATCCGTTGTGTATATATGTATTGTAAGGGGAGTCTATCTTGTAATCTTTATTTAATAATCTTCTCGGACCATCAGGTAATATATATTGAATCGTAGGATCTGCTTGAAGTTTTATATTCTTTTTTAATCGGTTCAAGTAAACTCCAGCAATAATTGGATATTCCTCAGGTATTGCTGTTTCTGCTTGGACAATTGAAGCGAGTATTATTAGATTTAATAATCTTTGTGGGTTCTCTTGAGTATATTCTTGTATTTCTTGATTGTAGTATACTTGAGAGAGAAAATTATCAAACAATATTTTAACCATTTTCTGTTCATCAGCATCGTTTGGTATGATATATGTGTCAGGGAATAAAAATCCTTCAAGATTTTTAATTTTACCACTTAAACCGATTAAATTAATAAGGGAATCATTTTCTGTTTCCTTTAGAAATTTTTCTTCGGACATATCAAAATCTCTTTGTAATAATGCTGCCATTTGTTTAATACGATAACCTTCGGGAAAAGTTATTTTACCTTTTCCCCCTAAAGAAAAATAATCTGGAGAAGAAAATAATTTCGCTAATTCTAAATTGCTCATTCCTTTTTTTACATAATATGTACCAGCATAAAGTTGATTTTGTTTTCCTAATATTCTTACTGCTAATTTAAATTCAGTGCTTTTGGTAATAATATTTTTTTCAAAAAGTAATTTTGATATTTCATCAACATTCATTCCTGGTTGTAAAACGACTTTTTTAATTTTAACTCCTTCCCAAGTATTTCTGAAAAATAATATATTAAAAAAAATGCTCCAAAAAATTATTAAAATAACTGCTGTGATAAACAAAATTAGATTTTTTTTCCTTTTGCAAAATGAATGATAAAAATCAGCAAAAGCGTAAAAAAAATAATAACTAATTTTCTTTTTGTATAATTGAAAATTTTCTTTTCTAAAATAATTCTTTATAAAGTCTAGAAGCTTTTGCAGATTTGTTTTTGTGAAATTAAAACTATTTTTTGAGAATTTTTTTAAGAAAGGTAAAATCCGATTTGTTATTATTATATTTATGTAATTTATGAATGAGTTTAAAATAGGTTTGGTCTTCTGATTTATTGCTGATAAAAGATTTCTTATTATGTTGAGAGTCTTAGAAATCATTTATTAGCATTTATGGAATCATTTACTGCTTGAAGATACTTTTTAGCAATATCGTCGTTTGGGTTTAATGAGAGATAATGTTCCAAATAGCTTTTTGATTCTTGATATTTTCTCATATCCTTTAGAACGGAACCCATAAATATCAAAGCATTTTTGTATTCGGGAAATATTTTTAAGGCTTTCTCAAGATTTGTTTGTGCATTTTTTAAATCGTTCAAGCTTCGGTAGCAAATGGCGAGATAGAAATAAGTCAATGATGAATTGTAGTCCAGAGGTAAAACCTGTTGTAATATTGCTAATGCTTCCTTAAATTGTCTTTTTGACATATATTCTTCTGCTTGCATTAATCCACTTTTTACAACGGTACTTAATATATATGTTTTTCCAGGTTCATACTTAAAAACTTCCATAACTTCAGGTGGAAGTGAGTCAGCAGTGGAAAATAGTGGATTTGAATTGGTTACCCTATACCATTCTCTTAGGAATGCAAGATAGGAAACCCCTTTCTCTGTAAGGTAATTCATCATATATTTGTTATAATCTTTGTCATGCAATTTAGATATTAATTCTGGTGTGATCAATCCAGCTACATCAATAATTTTTCTTTCACTATAATATCCAATTGCGCCAACATCATGAGTAGCAATAATATCATTTTCATTAGTATTGTTCTTTATCCATAGTGCAGCTGCAACCTGCCTGTCATTTATATATTTGCAGTTCTCTGCGAAATTCTTCCTATTCTCAAGACAATTAATGATAGAATAAATTAAAGTTACTAATGATAAAATTATAAAAAATGAAATTGAAACCTGTCTAGATTTAAAATACTTACCCAACAATTTTGATAAATCTCTATAACATAAGAATGCAGTTAGTACAAAGAAAGGTATAATTGGCATTAGATACCTTCCAAATCTATGTGCATAAGGTAATTTGATATAATAAATTAAGATAAATATCAAAATAAATATTGTATATAATATTGTAGGATTATATTTTTTCTTAGAAATATCGATTATTATAAATAAAAAATTTAAAATAAAACCAATCATAACAATTATATAAGCCCCTGAAGTAAAGTATTCCCATACTTCATATTTGAAAAATGCGGATCTGCTTCTAAACTCTGGTGTGTAATATGTTAATTTTGCATTGTAAGTATTTGGAAATATTGAACCTGACAACATTAAATTCATTAGGAAATATACTGCTACAATAGAACCTGATAAAATGAAAATCTTTATTAAACTTTTTTTATCGAATAATATAATTTCATTATCAGATTTTGATAATTTTATTTGAATTAGATAATCTAATAGTAACGCAACTATAAGTGCAATTCCATCTGGTCTTGTCCAGAGAATTAACCCTAAAAAAATCCCAAATGGTATAGCAGACCTTTTCTTATAGAAATATACTGTGGTTAAAAGTATGAAAATAAACATAGTTGTTTCCATTCCTGAACCTGAAATAAAATTTAACCATTTATCAAAAATGATAATAGCAGTCACTATCAAAGCATAAAGATTTTCTCTTCCAAAATCAATAGTAGATATTTTATAAATGAAAACTGCTGATAAAATAAGAAATACAATACCAAAGAAATAACTAATCAAAAATTCATTTTGAGAAAAGAAAAATGTTATAGATAACAAAAATGTGTAGATTGGGGAAGTAGAACCTGCAGTAACAATTTCATTTTTATAATACGAAAAAGAAAAATATTTAGAGAAATTTTTTGCAAATGTTAAGTGTATCCAGGGATCATCTAAAGGGAAACCAAAATAGCCGTTAATTTTCAATGAATAAAGAATGTATATTATACCCATTATTGCAGAAAAAACTACAATACCTGAATAAATTAAAATGCGGGTGTTTTTGTCTGGTTGAAAAACAAAGTCGAGTTTAACTTGACTGCTCTTAGGAGGTACTTTTTTAGAATGTTTTACCTTTTGCATTTTTCAAAATAAAAATTTCTTTTTGTTTTTTCAATTTATTAGTTGGTATTAGGTGTTTTGTAATTTTAAAAGTTTTATGATTTGGATAAAAAGCTCTTTTATATCGAAGTATAAAAAAATAATTGAGATGAAATATTATACAGATTACCCGAAAATAAAAGATGTGAATTTTTACTCTCTAAAATAAATATATTCCTACTTTAAAACTTAGAAATATAAATTCAATTAAAAAATTACAATTATATTTATATCTTTATTTGATTATTATCATTCTTTTTGTTTGTGAGAAATTATCAGATACCATTCTGTAGAAATAAACTCCACTTGTCAAATATGCACCTGTAAATTGTATTTGGTATTTTCCTTGTTCATATTCATCATTTATAAGAGTAGATATCAACCTTCCCGAGATGTCATATACTTCCAGGACTACTCTACTTCTATAGGGACACTCAAATTCTATTATAGTAGATTGATTAAAAGGATTAGGATAATTCTGAAACAGGTTGAAATGGATTGGAATTTCGGAGTTTATTTTCTTAATATGGTATGGTAAATCCCTTACGGATATTTTCCCTAAAGTTCCAACAGCGAACATTTTACTACCTGCAAATGAAAAACTTAAATGTCTATATACCATTGTAGTTGTAGGGTTTGTATAATCTACACTCCAATTTTCTCCTCCATTATAACTAATATAAACTACATTTGAACTTCTCACATACCACACAATATCATACTGGGGATTTTCTACTGGTAATGGAGTCGTACTAATACCTCCAAAATTACCTGATCCTGGAGAATTTATAAGTATCCAATTTGTACCTTGGTTTGTAGACCTATATAAATTAACCCCTCCAAAAAAGGCAACATGAGGTACAATAGGATTCATTGCTATTGCAAAGGAATTTACCTCTGGTACAGTTTGAATAATCCATGAATTTCCTAAATTTGTAGAATAATAAATACGGGAATTATTCGTACCAAACCAAATTTTAGGGTAATAGCAAAACATTGAGTTATTATATCCTGTTTCACTACCTGCTTGAGGAAGATAAAGCCCTGTAGAATCCCAACTGAAACCTCCATTAGTTGTTTTCCACAATGACCATCTTTGTCCTACAGGGTCACCCATCATAAACCCTAAAGATTGATCAAACATCCAAATAGAATTGATAAACCCACTTGCTTGATAAAAGACCTGTACCCAGTTTATTCCACCGTTTGTAGTTCTCCACACCCAGGTGTCAGAACCCAAGTAACCTGCTGTCAAGGCAATGTTTTTATTACCAGAAACTCCACAAATATTAATTAGCTGCACGTTAGTTGGAATGCCATTTCCTGTTAGATTTACCCAATTAAATCCAAAATTCGTAGATTTTAAAACAGTTCCTGAGTAACCACAAACCCATACTGCATCTGAAGATAAAAGTGCCCAAGCAGAAGTTAATGTTGTTGTAACTCCTGAGTTACATTCTGACCAATATGAAGGTTGTGAATAAGTAATAGTATAAGTCAGAAAAACAAACATTAATATAAGTATGTTTTTCATAGTTGTAAAATTTATTTTTAAATAAACCTTATTGATTTTATTTAATTAATACCATAGATCGTGTTATAATGGTACTTCCCGCTATTAATCTGTAAAAATATATTCCGCTTGTTAAATATTCTGTGTTTATTTTAAAATTGTATGATCCTGGTTTTAAAGTGTTATTTAATATTGTTATAATTTCTCTACCACTTATGTCAAACACTTTTAACTCAACTTTTTCTTCACTTGGGCATATTAGATTTATTATTGTATAATTGTTGAATGGGTTTGGATAATTTTGTGATAGCTCAAATTTTTCTGGTAATTTAATTTCGACAATACTGTTTAATGTGAAATATTGATAATTACCGTTGTAATCGATTTGTTTCAGTCTATATCTATATTTTCCAAAATTAGTACTTTTATCAGTGAATTCGTAAATTGTTGGTAATTTTGTTGTTCCTTTTCCTTCTATAAATCCAATCTTTTCCCAAGTATTATTCTCTATAGGATTTCTTTGAATTTCAAATCCCAAATTATTTTCTTCAGATGCTGTTATCCATTTAAGTGTTACATCTTTTATTTTTATTTTATAGTTAAATGATAACAACTCTACAGGCATTGGTGCATCCTGTGAACTTGCTACCCAATAAGAGAAATTAGTTGTATTTACAGTCATGGTTCTTGGATTGCTTCCTGATACATCAAATCCATCTCCTTTTTTTGTCCATTCAGTTCCGTTTTCACTTACCCAAAATTCTGCAAGATTTGACGAGCTAAAATTTTTTCCATTATCTAAAATTGATAACCAACTATATGTAACATTTCTACCATTTGTAGGTTGTGAACCAACTGTTATTTGCCAATGGCAAGCAATACTTTGATTTCCATTTTTCTCTATTATCCCACACGTTCCTGTTTTCCTCTTTATTGTCACATTCCCAATATTATCTACTCCTGAAGCAATATTACAATTAAGAAAATTGATTGAACCTGTGCCAATATTCCTTGAAGACATTTCTGCTACACCTATGATTCTTGAAGATGATGATTCACTTGGGTTTGTTGCATTTGTTCCAAATGTTATTTTATATGCATCATAAGGACTCGAAGTACCTGTATAAA
>JAOADD010000033.1 GCA_026417495.1 Ignavibacteria bacterium | reverse complement strand
GCAATCTGTGTTATTTGCGTTTTGTTTATTCACGACGACAAAATTGTTTTTGATAATGATTGAGCAATTAACTCCCTTTGAATAATTTCTCTATCTGTTTTTGGTATAACTGCCACCATAAAAGTTAATTTTAAAATGGTAAATCATCTTCTTCCTCAGGGGGGGATTTAGTATTATTTTCATTTGAAATTTCATTAGATTCACGTGGTTTTTCTTCTTCTTTCTCTCTGGATTTTTCTTCTTCTTTCTCTCTGGGTTTTTCTTCTTCTTTCTCTCTGGGTTTTTCTTCTTCTTTCTCTCTGGGTTTTTCTTCTTCTTTCTCTCTGGGCTTTTCTTCTTCTTTCTCTCTGGGCTTTTCTTCTTCTTTCTCTTTTAGTCTTTCCCCCTTGTCTGACGCTGAACTTTCACCACGCTTTTTTATTTTTAATGCTCTCAATGTAGTAAAATAGACTTTCTCTCCTTCTGGATTTATCCACTCTCTACCTCTCAATTCAAACTCCACCTCCACATCATCTCCTTTTACAAAACCATCTACAATTGAACACTGTTCGTTCACCAATTCAAATTTAATCACTTGTGGAAAGCCTAAATTTGGTTCATAATACAAAACAAATTCGCGCTTCTTAAATGTATCTTTTATTTGTTTCTCGGGAAATATTTCTCTTATTTTTCCACTTATAGTCATATAAAAAATTTTTTACTTTACTAAAAATAAATTTATAATTCCATATTCAAAAGTCCATTTATTCCCTTAAATCAAATTAATTTAATAATATAATACCAGAAAGAAAGTGTTACCGCAGAAATTGGAATTCCAACTCCTACCATTAGATTTGATAATTTAGGATTTAAATTATAACTTGACGCCATTATAGCCCCCATTACCATTGGTGGCATTGCAGACTCCATTAAACTTACATCAACAGTAAGTGAATTCTGTTTAAAGATTATAAAATACAAAATAAAAATAATGAATGGTGCTATTAACAATTTATAAAACAACCCTATCGATAATTCTTTATAATAATCCTTTAACGAACCCAACCTCAACTGCATTCCAACTGAAATCAATGCAAGTACAAAAATAGGACTACCAAGTTTAGTAAATAATTCATCTGAAATTTCCGAATGCGTTATATTAAACAATCTCAATACCAATCCTATAATAAACCCAATGAATGGTGGATAAATTATTATACTTTTCAAAATTTCCTTTAAAGAAAATTTACTTCGCGAAAAAATCGAAGATACTATAACACCTGCAGTAGCAAGCACAAAAAAACTACCTGATTGGTCTATTATAACACCAGTCTTTAAACCTTCTTCCCCAAAAGAAGCAAGCAGCACAGGAAAACCTACGAATGATGAGTTGCATAGCCCTGAAGTCATTATTAAACTACCTGTTGTACTATTATCCCATTTAAATATTTTTTTCATTAAAAGAATAAAACCAATACTTCCAAAAAACACAATCCACATAACTGCAACAGGAAAAACTACATCTGATTTTATTTCAATTTTTGGTATGTAAAGAATTGCAAGTGCAGGCAATGATATATATATAAGAATTTTATTCAGTATTATTGCTGCACCTTCATCAAGTATTTTATATCTGCGAATAATTATTCCAATAATTAAGCACAAAAATATCAATATAACTTTTGCCATATTAAATACAAATTTTTAGGAAGAGAAATAAATCTAAATTACTCCTAACTAAAATTATTTTACAACAATATTAACCATTTTATTTTTCACTACAATAATCTTTACTATTTCCTTACCTGAGATGTGCCTTTTAACCGCTGGGTCTTCAAGTGCTGCCTGTTCAAGCATCTTATCATCTAAATTAACATCCATTTCTTTCTTGCTCCTAACTTTTCCATTAACAGAAAATACTATTGTCACTTTCTCTGCTCTGGTTAGTTCTTCATCATACGCAGGCCAGGGATGATATGCAAGCGATTCTGTTTCCCCTAATTTAGACCATAACTCTTCTGATATGTGTGGTGCGAAAGGAGAAAGTATTAAAACAAAAGTTTTCAATACAGATTTACTCAATGTTTTTTGCTTATACATCTCATTCACAAAAATCATAAGTTGCGCAATTGAAGTATTGAATTTCATATCACCATCTTCTATATCCTGTGTTATCTTTTTTATTGTTCTGTGTAGTAATCTTTTAACCTCAATTGATGGTTCATCATCAGTAATATTCGAATTTAGTTCACCTGTATTCTCGTCTATATAAAGTCGCCATACCCGATTTAAAAATCTATTCACCCCTGCAAGCCCTTCTGTACTCCATGCTTTAGTTGCTTCAAGCGGACCCATAAACATTTCAAACATACGCATTGAATCTGCACCATAGTCTCTAATCACATCATCAGGATTAATTACATTTCCTCTTGACTTACTCATTTTAACTCCATCTTCTCCGAGAATCATTCCTTGATTAAAAAGCTTTGTAAATGGTTCATCAGTTGACACATATCCAAGGTCATATAGAATCTTATGCCAGAACCTTGCATACAGCAAATGCAGAACCGCATGGTCGGCACCACCTATATATAAATCCACAGGCATCCAATATTTTTCCTTTTCTTTATCGCAAAAACTTTCCTCATTATCAGGGTCAATATACCTCAAATAATACCAACAGGAACCAGCCCATTGTGGCATTGTATTGGTTTCCCTTCGTGCTTTCATTCCAGTCTCGGGGTCTACCGTATTTACCCATTCATCTATAGTTGCAAGTGGTGACTCCACTGTTCCACTTGGTTTAAAAAACTTAACATCAGGAAGTTTTATTGGTAGATATTTTTCATCTAATGCTTTTATCTTTCCATTTTCAAGGTGAATTATAGGAAATGGCTCTCCCCAAAAGCGTTGCCTTGAAAATAACCAGTCCCTTAATTTATAATTTACACTTCTTTTACCAAGATTGTTCTCTTCAAGCCAATCTATAATCTTGCTTATTGCTTCCTTTGTTGGTAGCCCTGAAATAAAACCAGAATTAACAGAATAACCATCATCAACAAAACACACTTTACCACATTTTACATCATCAAAATATTTTTGTAAATTCTCATCAATAACCTGAGAATTTGATTCTATATATTTATTTGCAGACTCTTTTAGCTCTGGTGGAACAACAACAGGAATAATTTCAAGTTTATACTTAACAGCATATTCCATATCTCTTTCATCATGCCCTGGTACACCCATTATAGCACCAGTACCATAGCTTAATAAAACATAATCAGCAATCATAATTGGTATCTCTGCACCATTAGCAGGATTTATTGCATAAGCACCTGTAAATTCTCCTGTTTTGGTTTTATCAAGTTCTGTTCTTTCTATATCAGATTTCTTTGCTGCATTTTCAATGTAATTATTTACTCTCTCTCGGTATTCATCAGTAGTAATTTTTAGCACAAGCGGATGCTCAGGAGCCAGCACCATATAAGTTGCACCAAACAAAGTATCAGGTCGGGTTGTAAATACTTCAATAATTTCAGATTCATTCCCTTTAATCTTAAACTTAACAGTTGCACCTTCGCTTCTACCTATCCAATTAATTTGCAGTTTCTTTATATTTTCAGGCCAGTCAAGCTTTTCCAATCCTTCAAGTAAGCGTTCTGCATATTTAGTTATTCTCAACATCCATTGTTTCATTGGTCTCCTTACCACTGTATATCCTTTTTCAAGTTGTTCAGGTACTTCTTCATTTGCCAGCACAGTACCAAGCTCAGGGCACCAGTTTACAGGTGAATCAGAAAGATATGCAAGCCTTTTTGAATTTATGTATTCATACTTCTCATCCTCTGTTAAGCCATCAGGAATTTCAAGCTGTTCTATTGGTTTTGCTTTGTTTTCTTTTTCATCAAAGTAAGAATTATAGATTTTCAAGAACATCCACTGCGTCCATTTATAATATTTTTCATCAGTTGTATTTACTTCCCTATCCCAATCGTAAGAGAATCCAAGTGATTGCAATTGCTTTCTAAATCGATTTACGCACTCTATAACACCAACGCGTGGATTAATTTTCTTCTTTATTGCAAACTGCTCTGCGGGCAAGCCAAATGCATCCCATCCCATTGGATGAAGCACATTATACCCTTTCATCCTTTTATATCTTGCAATAATATCTGTTGCTGTATACCCTTCTGGATGCCC
>JAOADD010000005.1 GCA_026417495.1 Ignavibacteria bacterium | reverse complement strand
TCATCTGTTAAATTTCTATAATGAGCACATAGGCTATAACAATTTGAATGTGAAGCTATTATAGGGTCATTTGTAATTTTTACTACATCCCAAAATGTTTGTTCTCCAAGATGCGAAACATCTATGAGCATTCCAACTTCATTCATTCTTTTTACTACTTCTTTACCGAAATTAGTTAAGCCTCCCTTTTTACCATTAGCTTCATCTTTTGCTGAAACCCCAATTCTATTAGAATTATTCCATGTAAGCCCTATATATCTAACTCCTTTTTCAAAAAATAAATTTATATTATCTATTTCATCTTCAATTGCTGTCCCTCCTTCAATACCCATCATACCTGCAATTTTTCCATCCTTTATAATTCTTGTAATATCTGAATATGTATGCGCAATTTCAAAAATATCATAATACTCTTTTTGTAGATTGTTTAGTATGTTAATTTCTTCTAAAATATATTTCTTAGATTTGTCAAACTGTTTTGGTGGTATGTAAAGAGCGAAAAACTGAATATCTACACCACCTTCTCTTAATCTTTGTAAACCTGTTTGGGTTTTTGGGTCTTTTAAATAAAAGTCACAATTTTCATGTCTATATTTGTATAGTAAATCATTATGAGCATCTAACAGAATTGCATCAAAATGTAATTTATACCATTCATTCTTTAAGTCTGTTGTAATTAAGATAGGATTAAGCAAATAATCTTTTGTAGTATCTTTAAGAGAATCTTTTATGATAATAGATTTGTTATTCTCTATATTAGTTTGAGTAGAATTACAAGTTGCAGTTTCTGTTATTAAATATATTGAAGATGTAACTACTATAATTATAATTACAACCAATAAAAAATTTAATTTGTTAATAATCATAATCTTCATTTAATAAATTTGATCTGTCGGTAAAAAGAGCGTTTTTTGCTCTTTCTTCATCGTCAGGCTTAACATAAATTATTATGGGTTGTTTCAATGCCATTCTTGTAAGTGGAGTATTAAATGTTTCCATAGTTATAGTAAGTTGTGAGTCACCAGTAATTTCAAACCATATATCTTCATCCATTAATTTAGCTTTTGCTAAATTTGCTTCCATTGGGTCATATGTTCTGAAAATTTCTTTTAAGCCTTCCATTATGTTATTTGTTTAGGTTTAATAATGGCATTAATTTTTGATCGTATGGAGCAATTATAAATGTACTGTTTTTTGAGTTTATTACATCTTTTAGCGTTTCTATATATTTCCACTGTAAATACTGCGGATTTATTGTATTGGAAATTATTTTTTGAGCTTCTGCTATTCCTGTTGCCTCAACCTTTTTTCGTTCTGCTTCTTGTTTCTCTTTTTGTAGTATATAAACCATCTGTTGTGCTCTTTGCTCAGCAGCGATTTTTTCATCTATTGCTTCTCTTACTTTTTCTGGTAGTTCTACATTTCTTAATAATACTCTTTCAAGTATTATGCTTCTTCCTTCGAAAGCCCCTTCAAGATTTTTAGATACTTCATATACAAAATCATTTCGCTTTGTTGAATAAATATCTGTTGCAGTATACCTGACCGAAATATCTCTTAGTGCTGTCCTTATTGCTGGTCTTACTATTTTTTCCGTATAGTCTAATCCAATTGTTCTTAATACATTTGGTGCTTCTACCGCATTAATTCTGTACCATACGGTTACATCTAATTTTATTGTTAATCCATCTGAAGTCAATGTTGTTATTGCATCGTCTCCAATCCTTTGCCCTTCTTCTCTAACGACACTCATAGTATACGCTTGAGTCTTTACATCAATAATTTCTACGGTCATAAGTGGATTTATTATGTTGAGACCACTATAAAGCACATTATCCTGAACACTACCAAAAAGAATAGGTACTCCTACTTCTCCAGGACCTATTTGTACAAGAGAGGAGAATATTATTACAAGCACAATACCTATAATAATTAAGAGCCTTAAAATTTTTATTACCTTTAATACAGATTTGTTTTCTGCGGATTGTTTTTTAACAAATACAGTTATTACAAGTAGAATGATTAGGAAAATTAATATTGTTAACATTTTTTAAAAATTTGATTTTTTAATTTAGTTTGTTTAAAATAGAGTTATATATGGATAAATTTTGTAATAAGTTTATTGCTTCTTGTATTTGTTTATCTTTATCAAATGACTTTGCTATTCTTTCCTCTTCACTGAGCAATCTTTTATTTATTTCATTTTCAATAATTATTTTTAGCTCTTCTTTTGCGAGTAAAAATTCTTTTTCCGATTCCTTCTTGGATAATTCTATTAGTGTTTCAATTTTATTTAAGAAGCTATCAGGATAGTTTTTCTTTTCTGCCGAATCTTTAACTTCTTTTAATTTCAATTCTTCAAAAGATGAGTAAAAAATTCCATTATAGATTAAAAACTCTTCAAACTCTTTGAATGCAATATCCGTACATTCAAAAGTTTTTATATCAGGATATTTTTGTAAATAGTAATTTGCAAATTTGAAAAATGCATCTTTTTTCAAAAGGAAATTATAAACTTCACTGTTGGGTTCCATTTTTACTTCTATATCAGGAGTGATTCCACCATTTGCATATACTGTTCTACCATTAATTGTTTTAAAAGTTTGGTTTTCCTGTATAAAATTATCAATAAACACGCCATATTTATTTTCAAGGAAATAGTTTTTTTGCTGTATCCATCTCCCTGATGGGGTAAAGTATCTTTGCGTTGTAATTTTTAGTTTAGAATTATAGCCAATATCTTTTATTTGTTGAACCAATCCCTTACCAAGTGAAGTTGTTCCTACTATTACTCCTCTGTCAAGGTCTTGAATTGCACCTGCAACAATTTCTGATGCCGAAGCAGTAGAACCGTTTATAAGAATAACTAACGGAATATCTGGGGGTAAAATTGGTTCTTCCTTTGAAAAGAATTTTTCTTCACGTTCTTTCTTTATCCCTGACGCATCAATTTGATTACCTTTTGTTATTAGTAGCAAATTATTTTTAGGAACAAGTTTATTTAATATTCCTATTGCTGCGTCAAGAAGTCCGCCACCATTATTTCGCAGATCAATTATCAATCCTTTTAAATTAGAATTTACTTTAAGATTTTTTATTGTATTCTCCATTTCATTTACAGAAGTTGCTGTAAACCTTGATAGTTTAATGTAACCAATTCCATCGGAGGGATTACCTATAAATCCATAGAATGGAATATTCTTTAATATTATTTCCTGTCTAGTAAGAGTCACTTCGAAAGTTTCTTTATTCCTTTCTATTTTGAACTTAACCTGTGTCCCTGGTTCACCCCTTACCATTGTTCGAATTTTATCTAATTTGTAGTTTTTTATATTTGTTCCGTCAATTTCTAATATTATATCACCCTGTCTTAACCCTTTCCTTTCTGCTTCATAACCTGACATAATATCAGTTATGACTAGAATGCTGTCATGTAATTCAATAGTTATACCGACACCACCATATTTCCCTGCTGTTATTAAATCAATTTCCGCTTTACTTTTTTCATCATAATAAACAGTATAAGGATCAAGAGTACTTAACATCCCTTCTATACCTGCTCTCATAAATTTGTCTATGTCAAGGTTATCTACATAATTTAATGCAATTTCTTTGTAAGTTTTCCCAAATATTTCCAAATTCCTGTTTATTCTTTCGTAAATATCGTCATGTGTTTCAAGAGTTGTCCCATAAAAGAAGTTGATGGATATAAAAATTAATATATATATCCAGATTCTTTTATTAAGAAATGTTGATTTCATATATTATATTTTTCCAAAATTTTTAAAATATGTTTGTGAATTTCATTAATTGGATTGCAACCGTTTATCGTGAAAATTCTGTGCTTATTTAACTTTGATAATTTTCTATATCCAGAAATTATTTTTTTATAATAACTTAACTTTTTTGATTCGAATCTGTCGTTTACTTTATTTGCTATTTTTCTTCTTCTTACACTTTCTTCAATTGGAATATCAACTAAAAAAGTAATATGGGGTTCTAAATTTTCAGAAGCAATCCTATTAATTGAATTTATGTGTTTTAAATCTACAAACCCTCCATATCCCTGATATGCAGTCGATGAATCGTAGTATCTATCGCAAATGACGATATATCCTTTCTTTAAATATGGTTTTATAACTTCTTTTGTTAACTGGTATCTTGAGGCAGAAAAGAGAAAAAATTCTGTAATCGGGTACATATTCTTATTTTTCTTATCCAGTAAGATCTTCCTTATCTTTTCAGATATTGCTGTACCACCTGGCTCTCTTACTAATATCACCTTCTTTCCTTTCTTCTTCAGGTGTTTATATAGTAGTGTAGCTTGTGTAGATTTGCCACTTAAATCAATACCTTCAAATGTAATAAACAAGGTTTTGAATAACTTTATTGTTTAAGAAGATTGTATTTGTTATATAATAATTCAATATAAAATTACGAAAATATCAATACAATAATAATTTAAATTATGTATTTTTAAAAGCAATTTCAAAATATAAAAATTTTAATTAATTTATATTATATATTTGTTATTTGAAACATAAGAATTACATATTTCCGATTATCATTTTATTCTTAATAGTAAGTGGGTTGTATATAAGTTTTTTAAGGTATCAAAATCAAAATTTACTACCGAACAATTATAATTTTTTGAAAACTGGTAATGTATTAAGCAATATATTGTTTCTGTTAATGTTATTTTTTTCTTTTTTAAATTTATTCAATAGATCAAAATATCCACTTAAAACCGTCCTATATTTTTTAATTTTGTCTACTATTTCAACTACATTTCTTTTTATTAGTGGATTTTCTCATGAGAAGGATTTTAAAGTAATTTTCTCAGCAGTATTTCTTTTATTAAATTCTTTACTACTTGTTTCTTTAATTACCGTATATTTTTCAAAGTCAAAGAAAATTCATGTTTTCAGGGATTTTATTTATACTTTATTGGTAGGACTTTTCGGTTTTGTCTTTAATATTTTACAGATCTATTACTTTACGGACGATTATAACTATATTATTAATAATAAAGTAAATGCAGATGCTGGTATTATTCTTGGTGCTGCTGTCTGGGGTGGAAATAGACCGTCACCGGTTTTCAGAGAAAGGATAAACAAAGGTTATGAATTGTATGAGAAAAAAATAGTACCTAAACTCGTCTTAACAGGTGGTGGATATGGAGGAGAACTTTCAGAAGCAGAAGTTGCCAAAAATGAACTTATTAGGTATGGAATTAATGAAAATCACCTTATTGTTGAAAAGGAATCTTTTTCTACTATAGAACAGATTTTTTTTGTAAGGGATAATCTTTACAAACGATATAAATGGAATAGAATTGTTATTATTTCAGATGGTTTCCACCTTTTCCGCTCGAGAGAATTGTGTAGATTTAATGATATGAATACTCTAACTGTGTCGACTGATACACCTCTTACTACTGAAAGTACTATAAACTTCTGCATTAAAGAAAGTATTGCTGTTTTATTTTTTTGGTTTTTTGGTATTGGATAATGAAAAACAAATATAATTAAATTAATTACTATGCCTACATCAAGAAGATTTGTAAGAATCAAAGTATTATATGTACTCTACGCACACGAACTTTCAAAGGATCCAATTACAAAAGTGAAAAGAGATTTATTAACTGATATCGATGATGATGATAAGCTACTCTTTGCTAATGAGTTAATAGACTCTGTAGTTAAAAATCAAAAGGAACTGGACGATATAATACAACCAAAAATTGATAATTGGGAGTATGATAGAATTGCTGTTATAGATAAACTTATTCTCAGAATGGCTCTTGCAGAAATATTGTATTTCCCTGAAATCCCACCTAAAGTTTCTATTAACGAAGCTATAGAAATAGCAAAGGAATACTCATCAGCTAATAGTGGTAGTTTCGTGAATGGGATTCTTGATTCAATCTTAATAGATTTAAAAAATAACAATCTTTTGAATAAGAAAGGGAGAGGACTTATTGATGGAAAAAAAGGAAGTAACAAGAGAAATAAAAGTAGTGAATAATAAAAAATGTAGATGAATAAGTTTAAAGTTCTTGTTTGGTCTTTGTTTGATTTTGGTAACTCTTCCTATGCGATAATCATAGTTGCGTTTGTTTATGCAGTATATTTTACTGATGTTGTATGTGGAAAAGCTGCAGTAGGTGATTTTTACTGGTCTCTTGGTATTGTTATTTCTATGTTTTTATCTGCTGTTATTAATCCAATTGGGGGTGCAATTGCTGATAAGTTATCAAATAAAAAGTCGTTTCTCTTTTTCTTTACTATTTTGTGTGTTGTCCCTACTGCTTTAATGTATTTTACAGGTCCAGGGAAAATATTTTTGGGATTACTTCTCTTTATTATTTCTAATATTGGTTTTCAATCAGGGCTTGCTTTTTATGACGCTTTGATATCTAATGTTGTAGAAGAAAAATACTATAATAAAGTTTCAGGTATTGGATATGCAGTAGGATATATAGGTTCTCTGGTTTCCTTAGGCTTAGTTTTTGCTTTCACTTCTTCAGAATCTTTTGATTATAATTTACTTTTTGTTGTATGTGCTATGTTTTTTACAGTATTTTCTGTTCCACTTTTTATTTTTCTTAAAGAGGAAAAAAGAATAGGACAGTACAATGATATTAAATTTTTTCAATATGTAGTTTTTGGAGTTAAAAAGGTTATTGATACTTTAATAAATATTAATAAATATAGAAATCTTAAAAATTATTTGCTTGCATATTTTCTATATATAGACGCTGTTAATACAATTATATTTTTTTCTGGTATTTATGCTAGAAAAACATTAAACCTTTCTTACATTGAACTTGCTATATTTTTTATAATTGTTCAAATAACAGCAATGGTTGGTTCTTTAATATTTGCATACTTAGGGGATAGATTAGGGGTCAAGAAATCAATATTCATTACATTATTATTTTGGACGGTAATTGTTTTTTTTATTTTTTTCTATGTAAGAGAGAATACTTTTATTACAATTAATAATTACCAATTTCACATTTTCTTTTTAGTAGGTGGATTTGCTGGAACTTTTCTTGGTGCAACTCAAAGTTTATCACGAGCATTGATGGCTAAACTTACCCCTGATGAAATTAAAGCAGAGTTTTTTGGTTTTTATTCTTTATTTGAAAAAACATCAACACTTATAGGACCACTTACATTCGGTTTGGTATCTTATTTAACAGAATCTCAAAACTTTGCAGTACTTTCAATTGGTGTTTTCTTTATTTTAGGAATAATTATGTTGGGAAAAGTAAAAGAGGAATTTCAAATGTAACTTTTTAATATTATAGTATAGTAAATACAATGTTTTATGATTATCTTGACTTTATTAATAATTATTTATAAATTTAATGTTTAAAATTCTGCTCTTTATATTTTTAATTTTTCTTTATACTGTTCCTTTATGTTATAAGAATAATGCTCTCATTTGTATAATTTTTTCAATTAACTTATCTTATATAACTAACTAAAAAGGACTAAAAATGTTGAAATTCAACCGAAATGTAAGCATCACATTACAACTTATTGTGATGTTTGTAATTGTCTTTGCATTTATTTCTCTTACAAATGCACAGGAAATTAAATACAAAGACAGTTGGGGACCACAGGGATTCTCTTATTCCAGAGCAAATATTGGCGGTATGGAGATCAATTTTTCACTGACCAGTGTGTTTCTAAATGATGTAGTTGTTGATGGTTTTCAAATGAAAACTGTTGGAATCCCTGGTATCTTTTTACCTAATGATGCTGGTATGCCAGACCTTGCTGGTGCTGGTAGATTTATTGCTATTCCAACAGGAGCAACAGTTAGATGGCGGATTATTTCTTCAAGAGTAGAGAAAATTCAGAATATAGAAATTGCTCCAGCTCCAGTACTTCCATTAGATAATGACCCACGACCACTGGTTAGGGAAAAGAACATGGAAGTATACAGTAAGAATGCATATTATCCCGAGAGCCCTGTGAGAATATCTGATAGAATGACAGTTAGAGGAGTAGATGCAATAATACTTGGAATTACCCCATTTCAATACAATCCAGTTACAAAAGAATTATTAATTTATCGTGATTTGAAAGTGGAATTAACTTTTATGGGAGGGAATGGACAATTTGGAGATATTTCATACAGAAGTAGGTGGTTCGAACCAATACTTCAAGATGTATTTTTAAATTACGAAATGTTACCCAAAATAAATTTTGATGAAATTGATGTTTCCAGTTTAACAGGATATGAATATGTAATTATTAGACCAAACAGCGCAGACCATGCAGCATGGGCAGATTCATTGAAAAAGTTTAGAACAGAACAGGGAATTAAAACAACTGTTGTTTCATTAGCAGAAATTGGAGGGAATACTGTAGATGCAATTAAAAACTGGGTAACTAATGCTTATAATACCTGGCAAATTAAACCAACAGCTATATGTTTACTTGGTGATTATGGTTCGGATGCTAATACACAAATCACATCTATGATGAGAACACATCCTGCGTCATATCCGAACTTCCCATCTGATAATTATTATGCTGATGTGAATAATGATGAAATGCCAGAAATTGTATTTTCAAGAATAGTTGCTTCAACGACTGCAGACTTACAAAAGTTAGTAGGTAAACAATTATACTATGAACGTTACCCTGTTACAGAAGCGAATTATTATAATAATCCAATTACAGCACTTGGGTGGCAAACTGAAAGATGGTTCCAATTATGTTCTGAAATAGTTGGGGGATTTTGGAGAAAAATTTACAATAAATTACCACTAAGGGTAAATGCAATTTATTCTGGTTCTCCTGGTTCGCAATGGTCAACAGCTCAGAATACTGCTCAAGTAGTAGCATATTTTGGACCAGCAGGCAGATATTACATTCCTTTAACACCAGATTCTCTTGGAGGTTGGACAGGGGGTACAGCTGCAATGGTGAATAATGGTATTAATAGCGGTGCTTTTATGTTACAACATAGAGACCATGGATTATACACTGGATGGGGTGAACCTGCATATTCTAATTCAAATGTAGACCAATTGACTAATGCTAATAAAATGACATTTGTATATTCAATTAACTGTCAGACTGGAGCATATCAATATTCGTCAGGAGATTGTCTTGTAGAGAGATTTATTAGGCATATGTACAATGGGCAATATGCAGGTGCAGTTGGAGCAGTTGCTCCTTCTGAAGTATCATATTCATTTGTTAATGATACATATTGCTGGGGAATGTATGATAATATGTGGCCCAATTTTATGCCTGATACTATGATTTCAAATATTCCACAAAGAGGATTAAAACCAGCTTTTGGTGCTGCAGCAGGTAGGTACTTCTTAATGTATTCTAACTGGCCTTATAATACAGGGGATAAACTTGTTACTTATAGATTATATCATATGTTTGGTGATGCATTCTTGACTTTATACTCCGAAGTACCACAAACTTTATCTGTAAATATACCGTCTGTTGTATTAGCAGGACAGACATCTGTAACTGTAACTGCAACCTCAGGAGCATTTATTGCTTTGACATTAAATAACGAAATACTTGGTACCGCAACAGCAACAGGTTCATCACAAAATATTACGATTCCAGGAACGCAAATTGCTGGTCAAGTAATAAAAGTAGTTGCAACAAAACAAAACTACTTCAGATGGGAAGGCAGTATGAATGTTGTTCCAGCAAGTGGACCTTATGTGATTTATCATAACCATACAATCAATGATGCACCACCACTTGGTAATGGAAATGGTTTGATGGATTATGGGGAAACCAACAAACTCAATATGAGAATTAAGAATGTTGGTTCTGCTTCTGCTACTAACACAACTGCTAAATTAACAACATCAGACCCATATATTACAATTACAGACTCTACTGAAAATTATGGAACAATTAATGCTGGTGATTCAGTTCTCATAAATGATGCGTTTACGTATAATGTTGCTAATAATATTCCAAATAATAGAAATGTTTCATTTACATTGACAGTGACAAGTGGTTCAAATGTTTGGACAAGTTATTTCACTATAATTGCTCGAGCTCCTGTACTTAAATATGGTGGTTATGCTATTAACGATTCCATTGGTAATAATAATGGCAGATGGGATCCGGGAGAAACTGTTAAGATTAGAGTAACTGCTAAAAATAATGGCTTATCACAAGTTAATAATGTCATTGGTACATTAACGGAAAACGATCCCTATATAACAATAGTAAGCGGTACAGCAAGCTATGGAAATATTGCCGCAGGTGATTCTGTAAAGAAAGAATTTACTGTAAGCGCTGCATCAAATACACCTTCAGGCTATGCAGGAAAACTTTATATTAATTTAGCAGGAAATCTGGGTATATCGACTAATGATACTATTAATGTAGTTATTGGACAAAATGTATTTTACATTGGTAATGGTACACAATCATGTGGTTATCCATTCTACACTTACTATATGGATTCAAGAACTACTATGTTATATACGGCAGCAGAAATTAATGCTGGAGATAACCCACCACCAACAGGATATATTACTCATATAGGGTTTAATGTAACAAGTGCAGCGTCTCAACCTATGGAAGGATTCAAAATATTTATGCAAAACACAACAGCGACTACTTTATCAGGATTTATGACTGGAGGTACACTTGTATATTCAGGAACATATACAGTACCTGGTACAGGATGGCAAGATATTCAACTTCAAACCCCATTCTTATGGAATGGTACAAATCTTGCAATTGAAATTTGTTTCAATAATAGTAGTTGGACTTCAAACTCAATTGTAAATGGGACAGTAAATACATTAGGCCAACTAAAACACAATCATTCTGATTTATCAACAGGTGATGGTTGTACCCAAATTACAACTCCATCATCTTCATATACTGATAGACCAAATATTAGAATAACATTTAACTTTGCAACAGGAACAGAACCCAAGAACAATAATATTCCAACTAAATATGAGTTATCACAGAACTATCCAAATCCATTTAACCCTGTAACAAAAATAAGTTATGCAATACCTAAACAAGGACTTGTAACACTGAAAATATATGACATACTTGGAAGGGAAGTTATTACACTTGTAAATGAAGTACAACAAGCAGGGTATTATACTTATGATTTTGATGCATCTTCACTTGCAAGTGGTGTCTATTTCTACAAGTTGACTTCAGGTACATTTACAGATGTTAAGAGAATGGTTCTGATAAAATAATAAGATAAAAAAGTTCGATGATAATAAAACGGGCTGATTTTCCAATCAGCCCGTTCTTTTTTTCTTTTTTTGAAGAATTATTGAAGGAAAGTTGCTTCGAACTTTGCTAGTAACTTATCTCCTTTATAAAGATATAGATACTTATTGATGATTTTATATGAGTCAATAGATTTTAAAATATTTACATAATCATATTCATACTTATCTTCTCCATCAGTGCAATTTATTTTAGTCATAGTAATTGCACTAAGAGTAATTTTATTATCGCTTACTTTATATATACCATATATTTCATTACAACCACCAAATGCCCTAAATTCGCTATTATGAAGATTAAAGATAATAGTTATATCGTTTTTCAACCCGCTTACCTTTTGTAAATTTAATTCTAGAAGTTTCCATCTTGTATTTTTTAAGTCTTCTGTTGCAATACCAGTTTCTTTTTGTGAGCTACACCCTATAATAAAGACCAATACAAGAATTGCAATAACAATAAGATTTTTCATTTTCATTTATTAGTTTAAAAAATAAAATATACTTTTTAAAAACTAAATCCAATTTATAAATATTTTTATTTTTTAACTTGAAAGTTATTTACCAAATAATTAAACTATATAATTAGTTAAACTAATTAGTTAAACTAAATGGATAAAATTAGAAAGGATATACAAACAGAAAAAAGAATTTTGGAATCAGCAAGGAAAATTTTTCATAAAAAAGGATTTTCTGGAGCTAGAATGCAAGAGATAGCAAATGAAGCTGGAATAAATAAGGCAATGCTGCATTATTATTTTAGGAGTAAACAAAAACTGTTTGATGCAATTTTCATTGAAGGTGTTGAGAAAATTTTTCCTAAGATAAAAGAATTACTTAATAAGGAAATGCCATTATTTGATAAAATTAGATTTTTTGTGAAATCATATATTTCATTATTACAAGAAAATTATTATTTACCGGGGTTTGTTATTAATGAACTTAATCAAAACCCTTCTTTACTGACTGAATTAATTAATAAAAACAGATTTTCGATACTTGAAAAATTTAATACTGATATCAAAGAAGCAAAAAAAAATAATCTTATAGAAAATATAGATTTCGAAATGCTCGTAGCTAATATTATTTCATTATGCATATTTCCAATTTTAGCAAAACCTTTTATTGTTAATATTTTAGGACTCAACGAAGAAGAATATCTTGAGTTTATTGAGAAAAGAAAGACAGAAGTTGCAGAATTTATTATTAAAGCAATAAAAAAGTAAAACATGAAAATATTATTGTTAACTCAAATTCTCAGTTTTCTTTTTTCTAGTGGTAATGATACTCTTACTTTAGATAGATGTTATAAGATAACTGAAGAGACTTATCCCATAATAAAACAGGTTCCTGTATATGAATTAATAAAAAAGAAGCGAAGTGAAAATTTAGAAATTAATTATTTACCACAAATTAGTCTTAAGGGACAAGCAACTTATCAATCAGAAGTAACAAAACTTAAATTGAGTTCCCCCTTTATTAAACCTGAAGAGATGAGCAAAGATAGGTATCAAGTAACTCTTGATGTAAGGCAGTTGATTTATGACGGTGGGGTGACAAATATTCAAAAAAATCTTGAAACAAATGTAAATAATATTGAAAAGCAAAAGATTTCAGTTGAATTATACTCTTTACGAAATAAGATTAATGAATTGTATTTTTCGATCCTTATTTTACAAAAGAGAAAAGAATATACATTATTATTAATCAAAGATATTGAAAATAGAATTACAGAATTGGAATCAAAAGTAAGGAACGGTGTAATTCCGGCAAGTAATATATTAATACTTGAAGCGCAGTTAATGCAATTAGAACAAGAAATCAACAATATAGAAAGTGATATTGTATCATCAAAAAATATGCTATCAGAATTAATCGGTAGAAATATTGATTCATCTACAATTTTTATTTTACCTGAAACTTCATTATATGATATTGAATTAGATACTCTTATTAATAGGCCAGAATACAAGTTATTTGATTTTCAAAAAAAATTGTCTTTGCAACAAGATGAACTTATTTCGACAAAGAAATTACCAAAAATAAACATCTTTGGACAAGCGGGAATAGGAAGACCGGGACTAAACATGCTTGATAATTCATTTCAGCCATTTTATTTAGTTGGATTGAATATTATATGGAATCCCATTGACTGGAATTCAGCAAATTATGAAAAACACATTAACAAACTTAATTCTGATTTAATAGATATTCAGAAAGATGTATTTAATAAAAGTATAAGGATTACCTTAAATAAATATAAAGCAGATATTTCTAAATATGAAAAGTTGATTGAAAAAGATGATGAAATAATTTCAAAACGAGGACAGATTGTGAAGACCACATTATCTCAACTTGAAAATGGTGTTATTACTTCAACTGTTTATTTAACGGAATTGATAAATTATAATCAAGCATTACTTACGAAGGAAATTCATATTATACTTTTAACGCAATCAAAAATAAATTATTTGACAACTAAAGGAAATTAAACATATAAGTATGAATAAAATTACTTTATTGATAATCATATTGACACTTTTATTTTGCATTATTTCATGTCAGAGAGAAGAAAAGAAAGCTGATGCTTATGGTAATTTTGAAGCGATTGAGACTATTGTTTCTGCAGAAGCGAACGGTAAAGTAATTTATCTAGATTTAAACGAAGGTGAAAAAACTGTAGAGGGTAAAATAGTTGCTATTATTGATACTTCGCAATTATATCTTAAGAAAATGCAGTTGATTTCACAAAAGAAATTAGTTAGCAGTAAATTTAAAGTTTCTTCTTCTCAAGCGGATGTTGTTAGAGAGCAAGTGAAAGTGACTGAAATAGAAAAACAGCGGATTGAAAATCTACTCAAAGATAATGCTGCTTCTCCAAAGCAACTTGATGATATAATTGGATCAATGAGAATTCTTGAGAAGCAAATTAATTCAATTTTATCACAAAACAATACAACTAGTGGGGAACTTTCTACATTAGATGTACAAATTAAACAGATTAATGATCAAATAGAAAAGTGTATTGTAAAAAACCCTACCAGTGGAACAGTAATTATGAAGCTTGTAGAACTAAATGAAATAGTTAGCTTTGGAAAACCGCTCTATAAGATTGCAAATTTAGAAGAAATGGAATTACGAGCATATATAAGTGGTAGCCAGCTTTCTGAAATTAGGATTGGGCAAAAAGTTAAAGTGTGTATTGATGTTGGAAAAGAATCACTAAAGCAGTATGAAGGAGAAATTACATGGATTTCATCAAAAGCAGAGTTCACACCGAAAATTATTCAGACTAAAGAAGAAAGAGTAAATCTTGTTTATGCAATTAAAGTAAAAGTAAAAAATGATGGAGATATTAAAATAGGAATGCCTGCCGAAGTATTTTTCAATTAATTTTTTTATTTTAAAAATATATTGCAAGAATGGTTGATGAGATAGTATTAGTGGAAAAGGTATCAAAGAAGTATGTTGATATTGTTGCTTTAAATAGTATTTCTTTTGAAGTCAAAAGAGGTGAGTTATTCGGAATTATAGGTCCTGATGGTGCAGGAAAAACTACACTATTTAGAATTCTTGCAACATTATTAAAACCCGATAAAGGCAAAGTTATAGTTTTGAATTTTGATGTAATTAAGGAGTATAAAAAAATTCGTTCGAATATAGGATATATCCCAGGGAGATTTTCTTTATATAGAGATTTAACTGTTGAAGAAAATATCAATTTTTTTGCTACGATATTTGGAACAAGCTTAGAGAAAAATTATCATTTAATAAAGGATATTTACAGTATTTTAGAACCTTTTAAAAAAAGGAAGGCGAACGATTTGTCGGGAGGTATGAAACAAAAATTAGCATTATGTTGTGCTCTTATACACAAACCAAAATTACTTATCCTTGATGAACCAACAACAGGAATAGATCCAGTATCTAGAAATGACTTCTGGAATATATTAAAGAATTTAAAAAAGGAAGGGATAACAATACTTGTTTCCACACCTTATATGAACGAAGCGAAACTATGCGATAAAATAATTTTAATTCAAAAAGGTTGCATTCTTGATATTAATACACCATCAGGGATTATATCTAATTATAGCGAAACAATTTTTTCAGTTAGCTCAGCAAATTTATTTAAGTTAAGCTTATTGTTGAATAAGCTTGAAAGTGCAAAATCTGTACAACTATTTGGTAATGAGATCCATTATATAGATAAAGACAAGAGCCTTCAAGTTGAAAAGTTGAAATCAATAATCATTAACTTAGATCCCAAAAGTTTTTTTGATGTAAAAATTAAGAAGGTTTCTCCTGATATCGAAGATTGTTTTATAGCATTGATGAAATAATTTTTTAGCAGGAATTATATGGATAACATTATAGAAGTAGAAAACCTTACAAAAAAATTCGGAAAATTTACAGCAGTAAATTCAATTTCTTTCCAAGTTAAAGAAGGTGAGATTTTTGGTTTCATTGGAGCTAATGGAGCAGGTAAAACAACAGCTATAAAAATGCTATGTGGATTATTGACTCCAACTTCAGGTGATGCTATGGTTGCAGGCTTGAATGTATACACTCAATCAGAAAAAATAAAAAGAAATATTGGATATATGAGTCAAAAATTTTCTTTATATGAAGATTTAACAGTAAAAGAAAACATTACTTTTTATGGGGGAATATATGGATTGTCTTATAAGGAGATTAAAAATAAAACAAATTATTTAATCAGTGAGCTTGGTATTGAAAAAGAAAAAAATAAATTATTAAAATCATTACCACTGGGATGGAAGCAAAAACTTGCCTTTATGGTGTCAATTATTCACAATCCTAAAATTGTTTTTCTCGATGAACCAACAGGTGGGGTAGATCCAATAACAAGGAGACAGTTTTGGAGTATGATATATAATGCAGCAAATAATGGAATTACAGTTTTTGTTACAACTCATTATATGGATGAAGCGGAATATTGCAACAGAGTTGCTATTATGACAAGTGGGAAAATATCTGCTCTTGATAGACCTGAATATTTAAAGAAGAAATACAAATGTAAAAATATGTACGATGTATTTGTAAAACTATATGAAGAGAAAAATATATGAAGAAATTTTTAGGTTTTGTTAAAAAAGAATTTTATCACATTTTTAGAGATTTTAGAACTCTTCTTATTCTTTTTGGTATACCAATTGCTCAAGTATTAATTTTTGGGTTTGCAATTACTACGGAAATAAAAGATGCAAAAATAGCATTTCTTGATTTATCAAAAGATAATATTACAGAAGAAATTAGTAACAAAATCATATCTTCAAATTACTTTATATTAGAGAGAAATTTGGAATCTTATAAGCAAATAGAGGAGGAATTTAAAAAGGGAAGTATTAAAGCGGTTATTGTTTTTGAACCAGAATTTGCTAAAAAATTAGAGAAAGAATATAAAGCAAATATACAAATAATTGCAGATGCTTCTGATCCTAATCTTGCTAATATGTTGATTAATTATACTACAGCAATAATAATGGATTACTTAAGGGGAATGGAAACATATCCAAATAATTTCCCAACTATAGATACTGAAATAAAAATGATTTATAATCCTGAACTTAAAAGTGTTTTTAAGTTTGTACCAGGTTTAATGGCGGTGATATTACTTTTAATATCTGCATTAATGACATCAGTCTCTATAACACGGGAAAAAGAATTTGGTACTATGGAAGTATTACTTGTATCTCCACTTAGTCCTTTTCAAATAATTGTAGGGAAGGTTATTCCGTATATTTTTATTGCCTTTATTGATGCTGGAATTATTCTTTATCTAGCAAAATTTGTATTCAAAATGCCCTTTGAAGGAAGTTTGATTCTATTAATTTTGCAGTGTGTATTATATGTCATTACTGCACTATCGCTTGGAATACTCATTTCAACATTGACAAATAATCAACAAATAGCAATGATGCTGTCTCTTGCTGCATTATTATTACCGACAGTTTTACTTTCAGGATATATATTTCCTGTGGAAAATATGCCAGAAGCACTTCAGTGGATTAGTAATTTCATACCTGCAAGGTGGTTTATTATTATAGTGAAATCAATTATGCTAAAGGGAAGTAATATAACTTACATTTGGGAAGAATCATTGATTCTACTTATAATGTGTTTATTTTTTATTATTGTGAGTTTAAGAAGATTTAAAATTAGACTTGAATAACTTTTATGCGAACTATAATACATATATTAAGAAAAGAGTTTTTACAGATTTTCAGAAATAAAGCGATGATACCAATAATTTTTTTAATGCCACTTGTTCAATTGTTGGTGCTTGCACATGCTGTTACATTTGAAATAAAGAATATAAGTTTTGCAGTAGTTGATTTTGATAAAACAAAATTTTCAAGAGAACTAATCTCTAAATTTTCAAGCAATGGATATTTCATACTTAAAAACTATTATGAAAATACTGAGGAAGCACTGAATGGCTTTAGAAAGAATAAATATAAATTAATTATTCAAATTCCTAAAGGCTTTGAGAAAGATTATATAGTTTCAGGGAAAACAAAATTACAAGTATTAATAAATGCAGAAGATATGTCTGCAGCTGGTATTATTAATAACTATTCATCAGAAATTATAAAGCAATTTAACACAGATATAATGCAGGAAAGTATTTTTGTACCTCAAACTACTTCTATTCCTATTATAGAAATTAATTTCTCAAATTGGTATAATCCCGAGTTAAATTATAAAACATATATGGTTCCTGGAATTCTTGTAATACTTGTTTCTTTAATTGGGATTTTTCTAACAAGTATGAATATTACTAGAGAAAAGGAATTAGGAACAATAGAACAAATAAATGTTACACCGATAAGAAAATATCAATTTGTTTTTGGTAAATTGTTTCCTTTCTGGATAATTGGAATGCTTGAACTTGCATTTGGAATGGTTACTGGTATAATATTATTTAATATTCCATTATTGGGAAACCCACTACTAATATTTTTTATTGCAGCAATTTACTTAGTGGTTGTTCTTAGTATAGGACTATTTATTTCTACAATAACAAATACACAGCAGCAGGCAATGTTTATTGCTTGGTTTTTTATGATGCTATTTGTCTTATTAGGTGGGGTATTTACTCCTGTTGAGTATATGCCACAATGGGCGAAAATTATAGCGTTCTTTAATCCAATAGCTCATTTTACAAGGGTTATTAGAATGATTATGTTGAAAGGGTCAGATATGAAAGATGTGCTCCAAACAATCTATATACTAATTATTTATGGATTTATTACATCTACTTTGTCTGTTTGGTTATATAGAAAAAGAGGGTGATTAACCCCTAATAAATTTCATGAATTAATACCTTTTTCTTTATATACTTCGATTAAATTTTCTTCTATTTTGTCAAATACTTTTTTCCAGGAGTTTTCAGAAATTATCTTTTCATATTCTGAAAATTTTGAATTATAATACCCATTAATTGCTTTAATACAATTTTCTAAAAATTCTTCTTTTGATTTAGAATAGCCTATAATTCCGCTATATTTTTCTAATTCTGGTAAGGCAGAAGAAACGATAGGAATTCCCATAGCCATATATTCGAAAAATTTTAATGGATAAACACTTTTGGTAAAGTTATTGATACTATAAGGTAGAATACCAACATTAAACCTTTTTACGTAATTCGGTATTTCATCTATTGGTTTGTAATCAATATGAATGAAATTCTTGTAATTTTTAAGGATGTTGAATTTTTTCTTGTAACTTCTGTCTATATAACCAATGCAGACTAAATAAAAATCTGATTCTTTTAATAAAAACTCGAGTAATTCAAAATCAATATATGATCTTAAAACACCTGAGTATCCTACTATAGGTTTATTTAAATTATCGATTTCTGTTTCTTTGTTTATAATTTCTTTTGTAAATAATTTTTCGTCATA
>JAOADD010000073.1 GCA_026417495.1 Ignavibacteria bacterium | reverse complement strand
CATAATAATGAATATTTTCCTTTAACTCATATTCACTTGATTGTGAGTGAAGTGAAATTTGAAATACTAGAGTAAAAATCAGTGCGAAAAGTTTCTTCATATTCATGATTTTTTATTTGAAACTTAAAAAATAGAGGCGAGGGATACAATTAAGGGGTTAAAGGAGTAATAAATAAAATGAATTATGAATTTATCGTAATGATAAATTACCTTAAACCTCTTTTAATAAATACTGTTCTTGCTTCAATAAATAATATTTTAAGTAAATCAGAGAAATGAACTTATCTTTCGGCAAAAAGCTAATTATACAACTAGCCTTGTTTCATTCAAACAGAATCTTAATTTTTTCCCCATATAAAATTATCTCAACTTGATTAGCATTATTATCAAAATCAATTTTATAATTTTCACCTGGTATTATTCCATTTAACTCTTTAGTATTTACATCAATGTTAATTATTTCATTGGTGTTAAGATCTTCAAGACGAATTTTCTGCGTCCTAACATTTACTACTATTTCAAAGTGTTCAATATTAAAAGTTACCCTTTTCTTTTCATTTTCAATTTTAGGTTCTATATTATTTAGTCCAAATATTTTAACTTTTTCATATTCATAAGGATACTCTTCTTCTTGTTCTTCACCGTCTTTTTCAAGCAAACTAACCGGTATTTCGAAGCCCCATTCATTACATCTTTGTATTATCATTTTTTTTATTTTTTGTACAATCCTTTCTCTTATTTCTATATTTTTTAAGTGTTCATCAGCATTTCTATTGTGTGTTGAAGTTTCTTGAAATTCTTTATTTTCTTCAGCAATCTCCATTTTCTTTAGTTCATCTTTATATCGTTTTTCTTCTTCTTTGATTTGTCGTAACTCATAATTCAACTGTTTTACCTTGTAAAAAATCCATTTAGACTTAGCCCATTGCGAATAAAGCTTTTCGTTTTCAATAATAAATTCAAGTACTGATATAATATCTTTGAATTTTGCTGCACAATTAAAAAGTGCAGAAGCTAATTCTTGTACTGTTATTAACTTTAATGAACGCCATTCGTTATTCTTAAAAATGTAATTCTTTATTAGTCTCGTCAGTAAATTTCTAGTTTTACTTTCAGATTCTTCGTCCCCAAAATTAATTTTTCGCTGATTAATGTCTATTTTTGAAAAGGATTTTAGAATCTTAATATTATTTTCAGTTAAGGTTTTTCTCTCTCTATTAATAATATCAAAATAAAAGTACAAATTTTCAGCATTATAGTTCTCAATTTTTTCACATATAATATCGGTTAAATCAGAAATACTCGTATAATCAGTTTTTCTCTGAAGAATGTCAATAAAATCATTTATAGCTTTTTCATAATTTGAGCTTTCAACTATAGCCCTTAGAAAATGTTTTGAAGTGATACTTACATCAAAATAATCCAAATTTTGTTTTATTAAATCGACACAAGAATCATAATTATAATAATCATTAAAAACATAATTCAAGATCAACTTTTGATAATCAATATTCCCATTACTACTTCTTATTAACCTATCTATTCGTTGCGACAATGGGATATGCTCAAAATTGAGTGCTTTTTCAAATTCGTTCTCTGAAATTAATGCATCAAAAATAAAGCTATAGGATTCAAAATTTAAATCTCTATAGTCAAAAAATTTTAAGACTTCTTTTGGCATGTTTAACAGATACAACCATTTTATTTTATCATTTACTTCTTCTGAAACTTCTAACTTTGATTTGTAGTAATTTGGATGCTGTTTATTACCGATTCTATCCCAGCAATTAATTGCTTGTTGGTAAAGATTTTCAGCGTAATAAAAATTAGCTGCTATATCAAAAAATTCTTTATTTCCTTTTTCAGCAATTTTCTTAGCAAAATCTGCTTTATCTTCGTTTCTCATATTTGCACTTTGTAAATCTTCTTTGATTTTCTTAAGTACCTCAGCAAAGGTTGTATCTTGTCTATCATATTTTTCAAGGAAATCATGAGAATATTTGTATATACTATCTATTGAATTTTTCTTTAACATGTAATTAGCTATCATCTTCCAAATATTATTTTGATTATTATACAATTCCGATATTTCTTCCCAATGCATTCCCTTCCAGAAAGACTTGAAAGCCTCATCCTGTTTATTTAATTCTTTAAATAATCTACCTGACTCTAAATATCTTCCTGAATAAAAATATGCATATGCCTCACATTCTTTAGCTTCCTTCTTCATTCCAGCAGTATAATAATATCTTGCAGCGCGTATCAAATGATCTGGATTATTATTAAGCATCCCACTTTCTTCAAATGCTCGAGCAATCTTAAATGGATCAAGTTCTTTCATAAATTGTAGGTCTTTATCCGAACCAAGTACCAAAGGATTTACATCTTCTCTACGCCATTCCCCATTTTTGTTATATATTTCGGCTAGTTTCTCAGTATTTTCAAATAAATTCCAGAAATTATTTTTGCCTTCCTTACTATCCACAATAAAAAGGTAGTCTTTAGCTCGAGTTATGGCAACATATAGTTTATTGAAAAAATGTGATAATTCGATGTATTCACCATCAGTTAAATTATTTCCAAGTAAAACTTTCTTATAAAATGCTTCAGGACATTCAGAACCAAATTTATAAACAATTACTTTGTCAAATTCTAGTCCTTTAGCTGTTGCTGAACTCAGAATATTCGCTATTGGTTTATCATCTTCATTTTCAATTTTAACAAACTCACGCAAAACCTCATCTTTTAGGGCAAACTCTCTCTCGCTTATAACATCTCCATCACAAGGCACAATAAAAATTGTATCTTGCGCAATTTCTTTGAATACGTCACTTGTAAGATTCTCATCAAAAATAAATAGACATGGTTCTAAACCATGTAATTTTTGATATGCTCGTTGGGGTTTAAGTTCTGTGATATCCAGATACTTAAGCCTAATACCCTGAATAAAATTTGCGAATTTGCATATTTCAGGTTTAGAGCGATAATTTTGCGCTAGTGGTTGAAAAAATATTTCAATATTTCTACTTCTGGTTAATTTGTTAAATTTTTCAAAAAAAATCCCTTGTAATGCTTCCCACCTAAAACCAGTAGGGTTAATTGTTTGATATGGATCCCCAGCAAACGCCAATGGAATACTTGGGAAATTAGTTAAATCATACCTTGTGAAAATGGTTAATCTAAAAATTAATTCTATTTCGTTCCTAGTAAAGTCTTGTGCTTCATCACAAAATATTATCGATCTTTCAGGAAATTTAGAGATATTCATTAAAGTATATCTAACAAGATCCTGATCATCCCATAAACCATATTCATCAAAAAACTTTGAATACCAATTTTTCCAAATAGTATTTTTTATTTCGAAGAAAGTTTCTCTTGTTACTGTTATATCCTTCCTTGGAAGATTTTCATAATCCTCTTCAGTGAACTCATCTAATTTTGAACCTTTAATATAAGTTCTTATAACATGCCAAACTAACTCAGCAGAAAACCTATTTTTATTTCTAAGCCTACAACCGAATTCACTTCTTTCGTCATAATAAAACTTTCTAAATTTATAAAATGAGACATATTTTTCTTTAGTAAATTTTTCTCTATCTGCTTCATTTAAGATTTGATTTAATATGTAACTTTGAAAGGGATAAAACAAATAGTCTATTTCATTTCCATCAAGTACATTATAATATTCTGAAAAGTTTGGGTGATTTTTTAAAATTGATTTCACTGAATTTTTTGCTGTTTCAAGCAATTTATCATTATATGTAATAAACAGGGGTTTAGGAGTTTTTTCTCTATGAATAAAATATAGATGAGCAAATAAATAAAATAGCATTGTGGATTTTCCACTACCAGCCGGTCCATTAATGAACAGTGGTAACTTATAGTTCTTTAACAAAGCCTCTTGCTCTGGAGATAAGGCTAAATTACCCACACTATCCTCTTGAATTTTACACCATAAATCAAAGTCAGCAAGTATATAGGCAGGATATGCCCTTTTAGCATATGCTTTTAATTGATTTTCATTGATTTGCATATTATCAAATGCATAATTTTCTGCGATATTTAATATCTCATCAGAATTAGGCCTATTTCTGTAGAGATTATAAAGTATCAATATATCTCCATATTTCTCAAAAAGAACATACAAGTCATTATTACACTCAGCTAGCTTGATGGTTTCCCTCATTTGAGAATAAGAAAGGTTAATTGTCTCTCCTTCAATTTGGCTATCATAAATATCACCAATTGATTCCCATATTGTCTCTCTAAATCTTGTAAACTCTGGAAGATTAATCGTTTCGGTCCATTCATACATTTCATAAATACTATTCAAAACATCAAAATTTTCATTTCTAAACCAATCAATCATACTATCCGTTAAGACGGGCAGTTTTGATTCTTGGAGTTCCGACTCTTTAATTATTTTGTACCATTCCTGTATCTTAATTTTTTCCTCCTCCGTAATAGGATGATAATTGAGCCAATCAATAGTTCTGGAACTGAAAACTCTCTCATAATCCCTATCGCCCCTAACAAAAATTTTTCTTAAACAATAAATTGGAGTATTTTCAATTTCAATTTTCTGAATTACTACTCTATAATTCCCTATCTGTCTTTTGAAAAGATTAGAGGTTGCAAATCTCTCTAATAAATTTTCAGGATTATCTGCATGCTTTAAATTTTTGATTAGATTCTCAAATTCCCTCTTTTGAGCGGCGTAGCGCCTCAAATCGTCTTGAAAATCTTCTAAAAATTCGTATATATATGAAGCCATATATTACTCCATATTAGATTTAATTTCAAAAAATGTTTTCTAATGCTTCCAAATTTTATTTCTTTATATATTGTTGTATAGATCAATATAATTTGAGCATATTTAACTTACTAATATTAAGAGTATCCATTTTTTAACAGTTTTTCATAAACTTACCTTTTCCGAATTTTCATTAATATTCTTCACAAAGATATCAACCTCTCTCATAAAGTCGTCTAACTTATTTTTTAACTCTTTCAAAGTTATCGTTCTATCCCAACTATGTTTCAATTTGTGGTGAACTTTCAAACCAAAAAGTTTCGCTGTTCGTTGAGTAAAATCGTAGCTCAATTGTTTATCTAATCCAATCTTTTCCAATTGCATGGATGAATAACAAATATAAAACTCTCCTTTCCTAGTAGTTATATACAGTGTAATTTTCTGTCCACTCCCAAATGGATCGGGTAACTTCACAACAAAACTACTTGCTAACCAATCAATAATATACCCTTTTTCCCTCGAAATCTCTAAAATCTTTCTTGCAACATTGACACTTTCACTATCTGTATTTTGTAAAAGCTGTTCGAAAAAATCTTCTTCAGTGAGAGTTATTCTAGAATAATTCGTTTTAGGTTTATCTTCTGTAAAATCAGTTTCCACTGTTATTGAAGCATTTGAAACATTATTCTCAATTTTTACTATTGCTCTTATAATTTCTCTTGTTCTTGTAATTAAATTTGGAATTACAATCAAACCGTTTTCATCATTTGGATTTCTATACAATTGCAGCTCAATTAATCCAAGAGTAAACTGAAGTTGTGCTGAGTTCTGCAAATATTCAACCATTTCTTCCACGCTTTCTCTAATTCCATCGCCGACGATTAACAATAACATCCGACCCCGCTTTAAATTACGCTCGATATTGTCAATTATAATCTGTTCATAATCTTCCTCGATCAAATCAAAGTCTTTCATTATTTCAACTATTCCTTTTGAGCTACTATGTAGAGTTTCATTAGACTTTTTTACACTTTCATTTAATTTGGAAAACGTCCATGTAGTAAGTTCTTTTGCGTAATCCAGTATTTGTCCAACCACCTCTCTTTTGGCTTCTGGGTTTCGCCATAATTTTGTTTCAACCAATGTGAGATATCCATCTGGTGAAATATAAAGATTATCAATACTACCTACAGAAGTGGGAATTTCCCGTCCAATTGGGATCAGTGGCGCATAACTACTATCTATCTCGTCAATAGGTAAAACTTCTGGATATTCAAAGATGAATTTATGTAACCAATCTTCTGTAATTGTTCTTTCGTTGAATAGAACTCTCTTTAGTCTATGACATTTTCCTGAAATAATGAGATATGGAGTACCTTGTTGTCTTCTTCCTTTTCTTATCATTACTTAAAGAATTTTATGTTAAAGCAAAGGATAATTATAACAAAATGATTTCCAACACTACTTATCATTAAATCCTTTTTCTATTCGTTTTCGGTTAATAAAATTTTCCATTTTCTCTCTCCATTGGGACCAACTGCGTACTTCTTTAGAAAGTTTTTCTAAATTTTCAAGTGTTGCCCCCATTTCAAGTGCATTTTCGAGT
>JAOADD010000067.1 GCA_026417495.1 Ignavibacteria bacterium | reverse complement strand
GAAGGGTTTAAATTCGCTATAAACAAGGGCTATGATTTTGTTTTTGAAATGGATGCAGATTTTTCGCACGATCCAAAGTATTTACCAAAGTTTTTAGATAATATTGAGAAAGGTTATGATTTAGTTGTTGGTTCTCGATATGTGAATGGAGTTTCTGTTATTAACTGGCCTATCGGTAGGTTATTATTAAGTTATTTCGCAAATATTTATACGAGGGTTGTAACGGGATTAAAAGTTCATGATACTACTGCTGGTTTTATGTGTTACAGAGTTGAAAAATTAAAACAAATCGATCTTGAAAAGGTAAAGTCAAATGGATATTCATTTCAAATAGAAATGAAATTCAAATTTTTTAGAAAGGGATTCAAGATTATAGAAATACCCATCCTTTTCGTTGAAAGAAGAGCAGGTGTTTCTAAAATGTCTAAAAAGGTTGTTTATGAAGCAATGATTATGGTATGGAAATTAAAATTCAAATCAATATTCAAAATATTATAGCGAAAGTATGTTTGATGTATCAGTAATAATCGTTAATTACAATGTAAAAGATATACTTGACAATTGTATTGCGTCGATATACAAATCAAACAATACAAATTTAAATATAGAAATTTTTGTAGTAGATAATAATTCTATTGACGGAAGTCAAAAGCTAATAAAAGAGAAATATCCTGAAGTAAAATTAATTGTTAATAAAGAAAATATTGGATTCTCAAAAGCTAATAACATTGCATTAAAACAAGCGACAGGTAAATATATACTGATATTAAATCCTGATACAGTTCTTGAAGAAGGTACTTTTCAAAAGCTTATAGGTTTTATAAAAAATAATCCTAATACAGGTGTAGTTACTTCAAAATTAATTAAAGCAAATGGTGAACTAGATGGAGCATGCAAGAGAAGTTTTCCAACTTTAAGTGTTGCAATTCCAAGGATGCTGGGTTTGTCTAAACTATTCCCAAAAAGTAAAATATTTGGAAAATATAATCTTACATATTTAGATGAGAATCAAACTTATGAAGTTGATTCTGTATGTGGTGCATTTATGTTTATTCCCAAAGAAGTTCTTGATGAAGTCGGTTTTTTTGATGAAGATTATTTTATGTATGGAGAAGATATTGATCTGTGTTATAGAATCAAGAAAACAGGTAGAAAGATATTTTATTACCCTGAAATTACCACAATTCATTTAAAGGGTGAAAGTACTAGGAAAACAAAGTTATCTTATGTGAATAATTTTTATGGTGCGATGGCAATTTTTGTAAAAAAGAACCTGAAAGGGTTAAACATTTTAACATATCTACTACTTAGATTTGGAATCTTCGTAAGATCGCTTTTATCTTATATTAAAAGAATTATAAAGTATGTTGGGTTAGTACTATTAGATATCTTCTTAATATTTTCATCTCTAATTTTTGCCGTTTATACAAGATTTTCAATATTCCCTAAGGATCAGTATCTGTTTATAATTACTGTTTATGTAATTATCTGGATTTTATTATTATCACTTTTTGGAGTATATTCAAAAAAATATAAACATTCTATAAGAAATACATTCAGTGCATTAGTTGCAGGATTTTTCATAAATTCATCAATCACATATTTTTTTAAAGAATATGCTTTTTCCAGAATTGTTATACTCATTGCAACATCAATTTCTTTAGTTACATTATTATCTTGGAGAATATTAGTTTTAATACATAATTTTATTAAGCAAAAAAATATTCTATTACGAAAGATAAATTTACTTGTTGTAGGTGATAAAGAGTTAAGTCAAAATATGGAAGAAAAATTAGCAGGGCATTATGAAATTTTGTATTTTAGTAAATTAAGTGAGAATAAAACGATTTCTGACCTTGAAGAAATTATTGATTTATACGATATCCATATCGTTGTATTTTCAGGCCATGCATTTTCTAATAGAGACATTTTAAGATTGATGAGCAAGTTCAGAGGTAAGAATGTACAATTTAAATTTGTGCCTACCGATATGGATTTGATTATTTCAAAAATCAGTTCTAAAATAGATGATTTGAATTTGATTGAAATTGAGTACAATATTAATAATAAATTAAATATATTTTTGAAAAGGACTTTTGATATAATACTTTCGTTAATTCTTTTAATTTTTGTTTATCCTTTTATATACTTATATTATAAGATTGCAAAAGAAAAACCTACAAAGTATACATCTAAATTATTGCTATTGCCGAATGTGTTTATTGGTAAATACAGTTTTGTTGGGATGCCAATTTGGTATGAAAAAACAAATAGTCAATATTTAGGTAAGAAAGGACTTACAGGTATAATACAACTAAAATACAATGAGAATTTAACACAAGAAGAAATTGAAAAATATGTTATTTATTATGCAAGAAATCAGAGTTTACTTTTAGATTTAGAAATTATTTTAAAAACTTTATTTTCATTTATTAGAAATAAAAAATAAACAAATATGCAATTAGAATTTGAAAAACCTTTGCTTGAGCTTGAGCAGAAGATAGAAGAAATGAAAAAAATGTCAGATAACCTTGACATTTCGGAAGAAATTGCTAAACTTGAACATAAAGTCAATGAATTGAGAAAGAATATATTCGAAAATCTAACCCCATGGCAAATTGTACAACTTGCTAGGCATCCTCAGAGGCCATTAAGTCTTGATTATATAAATAGAATGACTGAAAACTTTATTGAACTTCATGGGGATAGATGCTTTGCTGATGATAAAGCTGTGGTAGGTGGATTTGCTACTCTTGGAAATAGAACCGTAATGATTATTGGGCAACAAAAAGGGAGGGATACAAAATCAAATCTATATAGAAATTTTGGTATGATGAATCCTGAAGGATATAGAAAAGCGCTGAGGTTGATGAAATTAGCAGAAAAATTTGGTAAACCCATCATTACACTTCTTGATACTCCAGGTGCGTTTCCAGGGATTGAAGCAGAGCAAAGAGGACAGGCAGAAGCTATTGCGCGTAATTTATTTGAAATGTCAAGAATGAAAACCCCAATTATTGTAGCAATTATTGGAGAGGGTGCGTCAGGAGGTGCTTTGGGGATAGGAATTGGTGACAGGATTCTTATGATGCGTTACTGTTGGTATTCTGTAATATCTCCTGAATCTTGCTCCTCCATTCTCTGGCGAAGTTGGGATTATAAAGAACAAGCTGCTGAAGCTTTAAAATTAACTGCTCCTGATTTATTAAAATTGGGTATAATTGATCGTATTATTGATGAACCTATTGGTGGTGCGCATCGTAACCACGAAGAAGCAGCGAAAATTTTAAAGTCAGTTTTGTTGGAGGAACTTGATAGAGTATGTCAATTAGATAGAGATAAGTTGCTCGACATGAGAATAAAGAAATTTGGAGCAATGGGTGCATTTCAAGAATAAATCCAATGAACTCACCAGAAAATAATTCCAGATTTATTATAAAAGGTGGGAATCCTTTAAGAGGGACGATTAAAGTTGCGGGTGCAAAAAACTCTGCAACTAAATTGATTGTTGCTTCCTTATTAACAAAAGATAAATGTACATTTTATAACTCTCCAAATAAAATAAAAGATTTACAGGTTACGACAAAAATATGTTCTTTACTTGGTAGTAAAATAGAAGTAAAGGATAAAGTTCTTGAAATACAAACAAAAGAAATTACAAATGCTTGTATCAATCAGGAACTTGGAAGCAGTACCAGAATTGCCATATTACTTGCTGGTCCTTTAGTACATCGATTTGGGAAAGCTGAGATACCGATTCCTGGTGGCTGTAGAATTGGTTCAAGACCTGTTAATTTACATATTGATGGGTTAAAAAAACTTGGCTGTAATGTACAAATGAATGATACTCATTATATATTTGAAGCAGATGGACTTAAAGGAGCTGAAATAAATTTGGACTTTCCAAGTGTAGGTGCAACTGAAAATATACTAATTGCAAGTATATTCGCTAAAGGTAAAACTGTTATTTCTAATGCTGCTGTTGAACCAGAGATTATTGATTTGATTAAATTCTTGCAGAAGATGGGTGCGATTATAGAAGTGAGAACTGACCGTAAAATAATTATTGAGGGTGTAAAAAGATTATATGGTACATCACACAGAGTCATACCTGATAGAAATGAAGTTGCTTCATTTGCTTGTGCAGCTATTGCTTCAAAAGGGGATATAATTATAGAAGATGCTATTCAAGATGATTTAATAACTTTATTAAACACAATTAGAAGAGTAGGAGCAGAATATCAGGTGGTAGAAAATGGAATTAGATTTTTTTATAAATGCAAATTAAGACCAATTGCAATAGAAACTAGTGTCCACCCAGGATTTATGACTGATTGGCAACAACCTTTCGTAATAATGATGACGCAAGCAAACGGTATAACAATAGTTCATGAAACTGTATATGAGAAAAGATTTGGTTATGTTGAAGAGTTGAAAAAAATGGGGGCAGAAATTGAACTGTATAATACTTGTCTTGGAGGTTTACCATGCAGGTTCGCATCATCGCAATATTATCACAGTGCTGTAGTAAAAGGTCCTACAAAGTTAAAGGGTGCTGAAATTAATATCCCAGATTTAAGAGCAGGTTTTTCTTATTTAATTGCTGGTGTCATAGCAGAAGGAGAATCTATCATTAATGGGGCTGTTTATATAGATAGAGGCTATGAAGACATAGATTTAAAATTTCAAAGTTTAGGTGCGGATATCAAGAGGGTTCAATAATAACAAAATTGAAAATATATATTTATCAGGGCAAAATATTCTTTACCAAGTAAATTATAATATTATCCTTACTCACACAGATTCATCGACGAATACATCGAAATAATAATTCTTGAAAAACCTTAATCATTAAATAAATCCAAAAATTAAAGAGTAAGAAATTTTATCATGTGATTTTAACACATTAAAATAGAATTATCATAATGTTTTATTTAAGTAAAAAATATTACTCTTATTTTAAAATATTTAATAAATTGAATAAAAATTTTTGAATGATTAAATTAAATTTTTATAATGAAAAACCCTGATAATTATAAAAATTTATTTAAAAACCCTTTTTTAAAACATGATTCTGATTGGGTAAAATATTCAGGGATTGGGATAGAACTTGTTGTTATTATTTTGTTATTTTTGTTTTTAGGTATATGGTTAGATGGAAAGTTTAATTCAAAATTTATTTTCACACTTATACTTACTCTAGTTGGGTTTATTGGTGGTTTTTATAACTTTTATTTGACTATTAAAAAGATTAACGAAGAAAGAGAAAGAAAAAAAGATAAGGAAAATACTGATTGAGTAATAAGTCATTTAATATTATAATTTCTGTTATTTGTATTTTTGGGGTTTTATCTACTTTTGTTTTGTTAATTTCATTAGATGTGATAAATAATTTAAATGACTACATTGCTTGTAGTGTTAATCTTGTTGTTGTGTTTTTGAATTTAATTTTTGGCCTTTTCATTATGAAGAAAACACTCAGAAAGGATAATAAAAAATTTATTTTTGAATTTTTTGGTTCAATGGTTTTAAGAGTAATACTTTTATTAGTAATTATTTTTGCTGCACTAACAATTTTTAAATTACCAGTTAGTCCCTTCATTTTTTCATTTTTTGGTTTTTATTTATTTGCTTTAATTTTTGAATTGAGTTATCTATCTAAATACATAAAAGCTAATTTTCAGGTTGAAACTAAATTATAGATACATATTATTTTTAATTTTATTTGTTTTATTTTCTCAATTTTGTTATGCTGATGATAAGAGTGGTGGTAATCAGTTGAATATAGTTGATAAAGTAGTTGATCATGATTATGTAGATTTTTATTTCTTTGGTAAGTTATATATGCCAAAGTTTCCCCCCGTTCAAATTGGAAGCATAAGAATTGATTTTTCTCCTACCAAAAGTTTGTTTATGATGGTTTTGGTCTCTATAATTTTGATAATTGTACTTAAAAGAGCAGCATATATTAATACCCACAATCCAGTTCCACACGGTATTGGTAATTTTGTTGAAACAATCATTGTTTTCATAAGAGATGAAGTTGTCAGACCAAATATGGGTGAGGAAGGAGTTAAGATGTTACCATTTTTCTTGACTCTTTTCTTCTTTATTCTATTTGCCAATTTATTTGGACTTATTCCATTCATGGCACAACCCACAAAAAATATTAATGTTACAACTGGTTTAGCATTAATAACTTTTTTCACAGTTCAAATTTCCGGAATAAAGAAAAATGGTTTCATTGGGTATTTTAGAAGTTTAGTTCCAAAAGGGATACCTATTTTTATTTTACCTATTATGGTTGTTGTTGAATTTATTGGACTTTTTACAAAACCATTTGCCCTGTTAATGAGGTTGTTTGCAAATATCACAGCCGGTTCAATTATTATTTTATCTTTAATAGGATTAATTTTTATTTTGCATATTGCAGGAATCTTTATTGCTGTACCTTTTTCATTATTTATTAATTTACTTGAAATTCTTGTTGCTATTTTGCAAGCATATATTTTTACAATGCTATCCTGTATATTTATCAGTATAGCAATGCACCCAGAACATTAATAAATATTAAATATAAATTAAGAAAGGAGAAAATATTTATGGAATTAGCTTATTTTGCAGCAGGTATTGGAGCCGGCTTGGTTGTAATTGGAGCCGGTTACGGTATTGGAAAAATTGCCACAGCTGCTATGGAAGCAAGTGGTAGAAATCCAGAAGTTTTAGGCGATATCAGGATGTCTATGATTATTGCAGCTGCTCTTATTGAAGGTGTAGCTCTATTTGGTCTTGTTGTTTGCATTCTACTGGCTGTTAAAAGTTAAATAATATTATAAATATTATTTATGACGAATTTAGTTATCAATTTTTTATTGATTATTCTTTATACTCCAGATGCTGGACAAGAAAATCCATCGTTACTCTCTGTCAATCCTGGTTTAATAATTTGGACAATTGTTATATTTATCCTTCTTTTGCTTCTATTACGAAAGATTGCATGGACTCCATTGATAAATGCATTGCATAACAGGGAAACTATGATTAAAAACTCACTTGAAAATGTTGAAAAACAGAAAATGGAAAGGGAGCGATTGGAAGAAGAAAGCAAGAAGATTATTGAAGAAGCTAACCTGCAAGCAAAGAAAATTATATTGGAAAGTAAGGAATATGCAGAAAAGTTGCGACAGGATATAATTGATAAAGCAAATCAAGAATCTCAAAAGTTAATTAAAAAAGCAAAAGAAGAAATTGAGTTACAAAGAGAGTCAATGATTGAAAAGTTAAAACAGGATATAATAACTATATCTATAAAAGCAGCAGAGAAAATTATTGAGAATAACCTTAATGAAAAACGACACTCTAAATTGATCGAGGAATTTATCAGCAAACTACCCAAAAATTAATTTTCATGATGGTTGATAAGGTTGCAAAAAGATATGCTATATCATTTTTCAGGGCTGTCGAAAATCTAAGAGAGTTCAATAAAATTTCTTCTCAGCTTGAATCATTATCTAAGCTAATAAAAGAAAATAAGCAATTTAATCTTTTTTTAAAGAGCCCTGTGATTACTAAGGAAAAGAAAATTAGAATAATAGAAGCATTATTTAAGAAGAGATTTAATAATCTTTTGCTAGATTTTTTGATTATTTTAACACAAAATAATCGTGAGTATGCTTTAGGCAGTATAATTAAAGAGTTTCTTAATCTCAAGGATATTAAAGAGAATATTTTGAGGGTTAAAGTTTTTTCCGCAGTTGAATTGGGTACAAAAGAAAAGAGATATATTTTAACTGAATTGGAAAAATATTTTAAAAAGAAGATAATCGCTGATTTTTCTGTTGATACGGAGTTGATTGGTGGTTTAAAAATTTTTTTTGACGATTATGTACTTGATGGTAGTGTTAAAAGGCAACTTGAGTTGCTCGAATCAAAACTTAATGAATATACTCTAATTTGATAAGCATAGGAGACAAAAATGGCAGAATTAAAATCTGGAGAAGTAACATCAGTATTACTTCAACAATTAACTGGTTTTGAGAAGAAAATTGATTTATATGAGGTTGGTACTGTACTTTCTGTTGGAGATGATGTGGCTAGGATATATGGACTTACTAAATGCAAAGCTAGTGAGTTAATTGAGTTTCCACATGGAGTATTTGGGATTGCTATGAATCTCGAGGAGGATAATGTTGGATGTATTCTTTTTGGAGAGTCATATCTTGTAAAAGAAGGTGATTTAGTAAAAAGAACTGGAAGAATTGCATCAATTCCAGTTGGTGAAAGTCTACTAGGTAGAGTTGTGAATCCTCTTGGCAAACCCCTTGATGGAAAAGGTGAAATTAAAGCTAATAAATATTTACCTATTGAAAGGAAAGCGCTTGGAGTAATTCAAAGACAGCCCGTGAAAGAACCTTTGCAAACTGGTTTAAAAGCAATAGATTCTATGATACCAATTGGTAGAGGACAGCGAGAATTAATCATTGGCGATAGACAAACGGGGAAGACAGCAATTGCAATTGATACTATCATAAACCAGAGAGGAAAAGATGTTCATTGTATTTATGTTGCAATAGGACAAAAAGGTTCTACTGTGGCGCAAGTAGTGAAAAATCTTCAGGATGCTAATGCAATGGAGTATACAACAGTAATTTCTGCGACTGCCTCAGATCCCGCACCACTACTTTTTATTGCTCCATATTCAGGTGCTACTATGGGTGAATATTATAGAGATAATGGCAAACATGCACTTGTAATTTATGATGACCTAACAAAACACGCTGCTGCATATAGGGAAATTTCTTTACTTTTAAGAAGACCTCCTGGAAGAGAAGCATATCCTGGTGATGTATTTTATTTACACTCAAGGTTGCTTGAAAGAGCATCAAAACTATCTGATGAACTTGGTGGTGGTTCCTTAACTGCATTACCAGTTATTGAGACAAAGGAAGGTGATGTATCTGCTTATATTCCTACTAATGTTATTTCAATTACTGATGGACAAATTTATTTGGAGTCAAACTTATTTAATGCAGGCGTCAGACCAGCTATTAATGTTGGTATTTCGGTATCAAGAGTAGGAGGAAATGCTCAAATTAAAGCAATGAAGAAGATTGCTAGTTCATTACGATTGGATTTGGCACAATATAGAGAACTTGAAGCTTTTGCAAAATTTGGCTCAGATTTGGATAAAGCTACTCAACAGCAGCTCAGGCGTGGTGAGAGATTGGTTGAAATTTTAAAGCAAAAGCAGTACGCACCAATGGAAGTAGAAAAACAGGTTCTTGTAATTTATGCTGCTACTAAGGGTTACTGTGATTCTTTACCTGTTAACAGTATAAGGCGGTATGAAGAAGAATTACTCACTGAAGCTGAGAATATGCATAGTGATATATTAAGAGATATAGCTGAGAAGAAAGATTTAGACGATGATTTAATTTCAAGACTAGATAAGTTTTTAAAAGATTTTACAGAAAAATTTAAATCTACAATTAAATAAAATAAATTATGACTACAAAACCACCTTCTGAAATTAATTATTTAAGTGAAGATGAGTTAATAAAAAAATTATATTTAGCTGCAGATGAGCTAATAGATGTATTACCTGTCCGAAACGAAAGGATAAGACTTGTTTATTATCTAAATCTTTTTTTTGAGAACCAGATAAATAATTTAAGAGAAGTGATTGATTTGTTTAAACCTTTACATTGTAAGGTTGATTATGATGAACTCGAAAAAATTGTTGCTAATAAATTAAAAGAAAAAAATATAATTAAATAATCCAACTTTTGGCTACTTTAAAGGAAATAAGAAGTAGAATCTACGCAGTAAAAAGTATTCAGAAGATTACCAAAGCAATGAAAATGGTTGCTGTAGCTAAATTAAGAAAAGCACAAGATAAAATTTTATCATTACGACCTTATGCTTTAAAATTAGATGAGTTATTCTTTCATGTAATAAATGCAGTTGAAAATGCTTCTCACCCATTGATGTTAGAAAGAGAAGTTAAGAATGAACTAATGATTGTAATAACATCCGATAGAGGATTGTGTGGAGCTTTTAATACAAATATTTTAAAATTTGCGTCAAATTACTTCGATAGTACCACGACAAATAAAACTCTCTTGTTAATTGGCAAGAAAGGTTATGATTTCTTTACTAAGAGGCAGTATCCTATTAGTAAGTACTATCTTAATATATATAATGATGAAATATATAAGGTAGTTGATGAAATAATAGATTTTATTTCAAACAAATTTATTAATAATGAATTTGACAGGGTTACAGTAATTTATAACGAATTCAAGTCAGTTTTAAAACAAAATGTAGTTCAGGAAATAATTTTGCCTTTTAAGTTTCAATTATCAAATGATAAATCTGATTATCAATACAAGGAGGAGTATATATACGAACCAAGTGCAAAAGATATTTTGTACTATATAATTCCAAAACAAATGCACATTCAACTTTTAAAAACATTATTTGAATCTAATGCAGCTGAAGAAGGTGCAAGGATGACTGCAATGGAAATGGCAACAAATAATGCAAATGATTTATTAAGGATATTGAATTTGATGTATAATCGTGCTAGGCAAGATTCAATAACCAAAGAATTACTAGAAATAGTCAGTGGGGCTGAAGCATTACAAAAAGGGTAATTAAAATTGCTCACTAATTATTTTTTCATAAAACATCTTTCTAATTATTTGAAATATGAACTTCAATTTTATAAGATAGAAGAGATTTTCTCACAGGAGAAAAATAAGTTAGTTATATCTTTAAAAAGGAAATGTGGAAAAGACGAATTAAAATATATTGAATTTTGTGTTGATAGGGATTTTCCTTATTTGATTTTAAGATTTAATTTTAAAAAGGCAAAAAGAAACTTTGCTCAATTATTTAATTATCTTTATAATTTAGAAATATTCTCAATTTCTCTTTTGAATGATGATAGGGTTATTACATTTAAATTGTCAGATGGTTATAATCTAAATTTCTTTTTTCTTACAGGTAAACAAAACCTAATAATTGAAAAAGATAGTATAGTAATAGATTCTTTCAAATTGAAAGATGAGATTATTAATAAGGATATTTATTTTCTATTTACAAAGAAAATAGATAGAAGTAAAGAAATTATTAATACTGTCCAAGGGTATATTAAAAATAATTATTATAAGTTTGGCAATACTTATCTTGATGAAGTCATTTACAATACAGGGTTAAATAAATTTGATAACTTAACAGAAGAAAAAAAGAATAAAATAGATATAGAATTCGGAAAAATATTATCAAAAATTGAAAATCCTGAGTTTATTTTGTACAAAGTAAACAGAACTTATATTCCCGCTTTAATAAGGTTAAATCATCTTAGTAATTATGAATTTAAAAAGTTTGAGAATATTAATGAATTATTACTCACATATGTAAATGAATATCATAAAATACTTGCAATAGAGAAACTAAGAAAAGAGAAACTAGAAGAATTAAATAAGAAAGAAAAACAACTAAAGAATAAAATTGAAAATATAAAAGCTCAATTAGAAAATAGCAGAGATTATAATAAATATTTGGACTATGGTAATATAATATTAAGTAACATTGCTCAAATTAAAAAAGGTGATAAATTTCTCATTCTAGATGAATATAAAATACCTTTAGATGATAAAATTAGCCCAAGTGAAAATGCAAGCAAATATTTTGAAAAATACAAGAGGAGTAAATCCAATCTTGAGGAATTAAATAAAAAATTAATGCAAGCTGAAATAAAGTTAAATGATATAATTAAAGAAAAGGAGGAAATATTAAACCTGTCCGATTACAAAACAATTAAAAAAATGGAAAAAGACGTTAATAAAGAGAAAGTTGAAAATCCTGATTTGAAAAATTTTAGAATATTCAAGTTAGATGAAAATTTTGAGGTATGGGTTGGAAAAAGTTCTCAATCAAATGATTTGCTTACCACAAAATATTCTTCACAGAATGATTTGTGGTTCCATGTGAGGGATTACCCTGGCTCTCATACAGTACTCAAAAAGAAAAATAAAAAATTAGAATTCCCGAAAAGTTATATTACCATTGCTGCTTCAATCGCAGCATATTATAGTAAAGCAAAGAATGCAGGAACTATTGCTGTTGCGTACTGTGAAAGAAAATTTGTAAAAAAGAGAAAAGGATTAAAAGAGGGAAGTGTGATTATGGAAAGGGAAAAAGTAATTTATGTTAGACCTCAACTTCCCGATGGTAATTAAAAGTTTCTCTCCATTTCATTAAGCTTTTCCTGAATCCTTTTCTTGTTCACATTCTCGCTTTGTAATAGTATATTATAAGCTTCAAATGCTTCTTTAAAAAATCCTTGCTTTGAAAGTAAATCTGCTAAAGTTTCTGTAATAATTTTAATCTTTGACAGAAATGATGTCTGTGGTTCGGTTTGTTTTTTAATTTCAGTTGTTATATCAGGTTTTTCTTTTACTATTTTATTTAAATCAAGTTTAAGTTCTGAAAATCTTCTTTTAAATTCTTCGTATTTAGAAGTATCAATAATAGTGTCTATATTTTTGTTCATCATTATATCGAAAATTTCTTCATAGTTTATTTTAGCACTATCTTGTTGGATTAAATTTAATATTTTTGAAGAATACTGCCTGAAGTCAGGAGATGTATTAATTTTATTTGAGTAATAGATTTTTTCTTGTTTATTATATTTTTTCAATTCGTTTAACTTATCTCTGATGTTTTTCAATACTTCATTATCAGGATACCTTTCTTCCAGTTCTGTTAAGATAGGTTCTGCTTCACTTATATATTCAAGTTTTAATAAAGCTTTCAATAAGATTAATTTAGCTGTGTAATAATTTGGATAAATTTTCAACCCGATATTGCAAATGTTAATACATTCTTCATACTGGCTATTATGGTAATAAAGATTTGCTAACCTTAGAAAAGAAGGAGAGAATATACTTTTGTTTACTTTTTCCTTTAAGTTTTCTATATATGAAGTGAGTTTAATCGACATTATAATTGTTTTTCTTTAGATTCCTGTTATACAAAATTACCTGCCTGATGGATAAAAATGATATTAATCCAAAACCTAACGAAAACATCAATTGAAATGGAATAGCAGCAACCTGTGCATGAATTATTGCAATAATAACCCCAATAAAACAATATAAAGAAAGAATCATTTCAATGATAGTAAGAAAAGAAATCTTTTTAGGTAAATATTTCTTATTAAGCAAAGTATCATTACTATTTACAATTCTAAATTTTGGAGTTCTTACAAATTCACTCTTTTTATTGAGCAAACCTTCTATTACCGCTTTAGTATTATTTAGTGATAATCCCATACTACCTGCGAGGAAAAGTGGGAAATAAAAAATCCTATTTTGCCAATCATAATAAACATCTTTTTGGGAGTAAAGATAAAACATAAAAGAACTTATGAATGCCAAAGTAAAAAGTGACATTAATTTGAATATTTCTTCATACTGATTATTTATTTTTATTAAAAGTACAGGTAGGTTTAATATTGCAGCCAGTAGTATAAAGGGATAAGCAAAGTTACTACAAAGATGTATAAAGGATTGAAATTTCATTTTAAACGGTAAATCGGATTTCAATACCTTCGGAAAAATCTTCTTTGCTGTTTCTATTGCTCCTTTTGTCCATCTGAATTGTTGTGATTTTAGGGAATTAATTTCTGATGGTAATTCAGCAGGTGAAGTAAAATTCATTAAATATTTTAGTTTCCATCCTTTCATTTGAGCCCTATATGATAAATCCAAATCTTCTGTTAATGTATCAGATTGCCAATTACCTGCGTCGATAATTGCTTCTTTTCTCCAAATCCCACCTGTACCGTTAAAATTTATGAAAAATCCAGCTCGATTTCTTACCGCTTGTTCAATTACGAAGTGTCCATCTAAAGCAATTGCTTCTGTTTTGGTTATGATTGAGTAATCTCTGTTAATATGTTCCCATCTTGTTTGAACAAGTGCTATTTTTGGGTCTTTGAAAAAGTAGGGAAGTGTCCTTTTAAGAAATTTTTTTCTTGGAATGAAATCTGCGTCAAATATTGCAATGAAATCTCCTTTCGCTACTTCTAGTCCTTCTTTTAATGCACCTGCTTTATATCCCTTTCTATTTGTTCTGTGTATATGTTTTATATCAAAACCTTTTTCTATGTATTGTTTTATATGGTTTCTTATTATTTCTGTTGTCTCATCTGTTGAGTCATCGAGAATTTGTACTTCTAGTTTTTCTTTTGGATAATCTAGTCTCATCACTGCATCTATTAAACGTGTTATAACATACTTTTCATTATATAAAGGCAGTTGAATTGTAACTATGGGAAATTCTTTCAGCTCTAATTCTAATTCATCTAAATCTTTTTTCCTAATATGATATGTTTTAAAATAATAATACACCATGATAAATCCATGTGAAGCAAAGAGAAAAAGGATAGATAATGAAATTATGTAAGCAATTAAAAAAAACTTCTCCATATCTATGATTTTATTACCAGTTTGAAGTTATATTAATAATAATATCTTCACAGATTTTTTCCATTGCAATTAAAATCCCATTTCTCCTGTTGGAAAAACCTCCACTTGAGGAGTCATACTCTCCCCAATTTTCATAATTACTTTCAGAAATCAATCTTTGATTTTTTAAATTTTCGAATCTTATTTTAACATTAATTACAATCTTTCTTTTTGTTACATTTTCATTTCCTGAAATAACCAAAGGCTCATCTCTTACACTAACTATAGTTCCAAGAATAATTCCATCGGCAACATTTCTATCAGCGAGTATGTATGTATTATCATCAATTATTTTCTTTTTCAGAGTTTCTGTGAAATTTTCTTTTAAGCCAGCTTCTGAAAAGCCACTTTCATCATTAAAAAGTGGAATAGCGACAGATCTTATACCTTCAGGTGGAGTTCTTCCTCTGAAGGAGTATATTCCACAACCACTTATCATCAAAAGCAAAATTAAAATAAAATATTTACTCTTTCTTAATATCATAATTTTTCATTTTCCTGTATATATTCCTTGGAGTTTGATTTAAAATTTTTGAAACTTTTGTAACATTAAAATTATTGTTTTTTAACAAATAATATAAAACAGCTTTTTCAATATCTTCCATCGTCATCTGATTCATTTTATCTTTAGGTATGAAAAAATCATTATTAATATCATAAACTTGAGAGGTATTATTGAATTTTAATTCATTAAGTATATTTTTTATTTCCATTATATCCGTTTTCAATTCTATCAATGCTCTTAAAATTAGATCTTTGTCTCCAAAACTATCTATCTGTTGAATTTTTATTGCAGGTAATCTTCTGTTTTCAATTGGTTCTTGTTTCAGATGTTTTTTAACATCTTCTAATGTAAGTTTTTTATTTGGTCGCAATACAATAATACTTTCCACAAAATTTTTTAATTCCCTTGCATTACCATACCAGACATAATTTATTAAGTATTCCATAGCATCTTCTTCAATACCTCCAAACTCTATTTTATTTTCTCTGCAAAATGAATCTACAAAAAAGTCAAATAAAACTTTTATATCTTGTTTCCTTTCTCTTAGTGGTGGAATGTGTAAATTGACGGATTTTAACCTGTAGAATAAATCTTCTCTGAAATTACCATTTAATACTTCTTTATTTAAATCTCTATTTGTTGCTGCTAGTACCCTAACATCTACTTTAATATTTTCATACCCACCAACTCTCATAAACTCACCAGATTCTAGCACCCTTAATATTTTTACTTGTGTGGAAAGTGGCATCTCCCCAATTTCATCTAGAAAGATTGTTCCACCATCAGCAAGTTCAAAGTATCCTTTTCTAGTTTCAATAGCACCTGTAAATGCACCTTTCTGATGTCCAAAAAGTTCACTTTCAATTATACCTTCTGGTATTGCTCCACAATTTACCTTTATTAATGGTTTATGCCTTCTTTTGCTATAGTAATGGATTGCGTTTGCTACTATTTCTTTTCCTGTTCCGCTTTCACCTGTAATTAAAACACTAATATTGGAAGGGGCAACCTGTTTAATTGTCTCATTTAATTCCTTAATCTGAACAGAATTTCCTAATAATAAATTGCTCATTTTTAAATATTTACAAATATAACATTAATAAAATCTGAATTAAAGATAATAGAAAAATAGATTTTTGGATAAATTAATATATTAATTTTTTAAATGATAAACATTTCTCTTTCCCTTTTTAAGTACAAATTAATTAGTTAATTTTGAATAATTTATTTTATTTGAAATTGGCAAAAGTCAAGCAAAAACAATCAAAAGTAAATAAAGTTATTCAAAGTAATTATATAGATGAAAAAATTGGTAAATATTTTTGGCTAATTATACCTATTCTCACTGTCATTTATTTTTTATCAAGTAGATATTCAGTTGGATTTTATCAGGATGATGAGATTAGTCAATATATAAATATGATTGATTTTTGGGTTAACCCATCTGTGATTTTGGGGAATGCACCTAAACCTGGTTGGAAAATATTCTTGGTACTTCCAGCTTTAGTGAGTTATGATTTTGTGCTTGTCTTTAATTCTTTTATTGCTTCTATCACAGTTTTTATTACATACCGAATGTTGAGAGTATATCAGTTGAAAAATGCTGTGATCGGTGGCTTACTTCTCGCTGTACAACCGTTATATTTTGATTTATCTTTCAGGTCGTATCCTGAAATATTTACAGCTCTTACTTTTGCACTGTTTCTGATTGCAATGAAAAAAGAAAAATATTTTCTTAGTGCTTTAATTGCTGGATATATTTATACTTTTAGGCAGGAAATAGCGTTATTACTTGTAATTTTATTTATTTTCTTCCTATATAAGAAAAAATACCTTGCAATTTTAGGTCTTGCAGTTGCACCATTAATATATAACATTCTTGGATATTTAAAAACGGGTGATCCAATTTTTGTAATTTCTGAAATGTTCAGAGTTGCAGGGCTTGAATACCGTACTCAAGGACCCTTGCATTACTTTAAGTTTTATATTTTCATTGTTGGGCCTATCTCATTAACATTGTTTCTAAATGGTTTTTTTAGTTTCTTTGCGTTAGGATGGTGGGACGAGATTAAATCTTTCCTTGTAAAAAATTTCTGGTTCTATGCAATATTTTTAATAGTCTTTATTACTCAAATTCTTACAACGCTTGGTAGTGGTCCGAATCCTGGTAACTGGCGGTATCTTTTACATCTTTCCCCGATTTGTATCTATTTTGCTGTTATTGGGTTAAATAATATTGCTGAGAAGAATTATCGGATGTTGAGTTATATTGTCCCCGCAATTCTGTTGTTTTTAACATTTTTGTTTTTATCAAAAGTATCCGATGGCTATGTTTTCAAAGAACCACCACAAACGGATTATACAAAAGCGATTTTTATTTTAATATACTTTGTAATTATTAGTATATTTTCTTATAAAAAAGATGCAAATTATCTCAATAAAGTAGCTTTATTACTTTTATTTGCATCGATTGTGTATCTTGTGATAGACTTTAAACCGAAACAGCTATCTCAGGAAAATCTTACAATGAAAAAATGTGCTGAGTATATTTCTGAAATAAACATTCCTGACACATCAAAAATATTTACAAATCATTTCCTAACTAGATTTTTTTATAAAAATTACAAGAATAATCCAGAGAAATTCTATCCGATTTGGTCCAAAAGATATACTAACAAAGATACAACTTTGCTCTTCATAGAGAATGCTCCTGCTGGTTCTATTATTGTTTGGGAACCACATTACAGTTATAGGATATATAATAAAGATACTGTTGGGATAGAAGAGAAAATAATTTTGTCAGATACAATACAATTTAAATTATTGCAACAAATTGTTGCACCAGATAAAAAATCTTTTTATTCATATATTTTCCAAAAAAAATAGGTGTGAAAAATAAAAATAAAAATTGTATTATCTTTGGAGGAGGTGGTTTTATTGGTTCAAACCTTGCTGAAGAATTGGTGGAAAAAGGTTATAAAGTAACTGTATTTGATAAACTTTATTTTAACAGATTTAATTTAAAGAGCTTTATTAATAATATTGATATCATAGAAGGAGATTTCTTCAATAAGCAGGATATAAAAAAAGCATTAAGAAATAAAGATATTGTAATTCATCTTGTTAGTTCTACTGTTCCTGAAAATTCGAATCAAAATCCAATTTATGATATAGAAACCAATTTAATTTCATCAATAAATCTATTTAATGAGTGCATTGCTAATAATATTTCAAAGATAATATTCATTTCGTCCGGTGGGACTGTTTACGGAATACCTAAGAAAATACCTATTAAGGAGGATTATTACGGACATCCATTATGCTCTTATGGAATAGTAAAAAAAACCATTGAAGATTATCTTTTTATGTTCAACAGATTATATGGTTTAGACTTTTATATATTTAGATTGTCTAATCCTTTCGGTATCCGTCAAAACCCTAAAGTTTCTCAAGGTGTAATTCCTGTATTTCTTTATAAAACAATTAAAAAGGAAAAAATTGAAGTTTGGGGTGATGGTACTGTTGTCAGAGATTTTATTTACATCAAAGATGCGGTGAATTGTATTGTTAAATCTCTAAATGTTAATACTTCCGAAAAAATATTCAATTTAGGGTCTGGAAAGGGGTATTCACTTAACGAAATTCTGAAAGTCATTCATGATGTAACTAATATAAAACCAAATGTAATTTATCTTCCTGCTAGAAGTATAGATGTTCCGATAAATATATTAGATTCTTCTCTAGCAAGAAAAACTTTCAAATGGGAACCAAAAACGAGTTTAAAGGAGGGAATAAATAATTTATATAAATATTTTTTGAAAAATATAAAATTTTATGATTGATAATTCGCAAATTACACTTTCGGTGTTCTTTCCTGCGTATTATGACGAAAAAAATATTGATAAAGTAGTAACAAAGGCAGTTGAAGTTCTTGAGGAACTTAAACTAAAAGATTATGAGGTAATAATAATTGAGGATGGTAGCCCCGATAAAACAGGTGAGGTTGCTGATGAACTTGCAAGAAAATTTCCTAAAGTCAGAGTAATTCATCATGAAAAAAATATGGGCTATGGATATACTTTAAGAGACGGTTTTCTTAATGCAAAAATGGATTATGTATTTTACACTGATGGAGATAACCAATTCGATCTTTCTGAATTGAAAAAGTTTGTTGCGTTAATTCCATATAGTGATATGGTTGTTGGTTTTAGAAAGACAAAGCAATATTCCTTTTATAGAAGAATGGTTTCTTTGTTTTATAATTACCTTCTAAAAATTCTTTTCGAAATTAGATATTGGGATATTGATTGTGCGTTTAAATTATTTAAAAGAGAAATATTTGATAAAATTACTATTGAATCTGTAGATGCATTCATTGATGCAGAAATAATGATTAAAGCACATTTGCTTGGTTATACTTCGACTGAAGTAGGTGTGAGGCATCTCCCAAGATTAGATGGAATCTCTACAGGTGCAAGACCTTCGGTAATAATAAAAACTATTATAGAAGCGCTGAGATATTGGAGAATTTATAAAAAAGAAATTAAAAAATACAAGGAGAGATTCAAATCCTCTATGAGTTGTTAAAATTTTTTGAGTTAAATATTTCAATCTATTCTTACTACTTTCAATCTTAATGAATTCCCCATAACAGTGACGACATCGCTAAAAGCCATTAACATAGAAGCCATTACAGGGGATATAATTATTCCATAAGGCGATAAAATTCCTGCTGCTAAAGGTATTGCTATAATATTATAGAAAAATGCCCAAAAAATATTTTGTTTGATAATTCTTACTGTATGTTTAGAAATATTTAATGCTTTTATAATATTTCTTATTTCTCCCTTTAATAAAACAATATCTGATGAATCAACTACTATATCTGTTGCTGTCCCAACTGCTATGCTAACATTTGCTCTTGCAAGTGAAGGAGTATCATTTATACCATCACCTACCATTGCAACATACTTCCCTTCCTGTTGCAACTTTGAAATAATTTGTTCTTTATCTTCTGGTAATGCTTTATATATGTAATTTTTTATATCCAAACTGCTAGCTACTTCTTTGGTTGCGGATTCTTCATCACCACTGATTAGAAATAATTCAATGTTTCTTTGTTTCAATTTTGATATGATTTCCTGATTTCCTTTTTTTTCTGTATCAGAAAACTCAATTGCTGCTACAACTTTATTTTCAATACATATATATAATAATTTGTTAGTTTCATCGTAGTCTTTTGGTGTACTAATATTATAATTTTTAAGCATTCGGGAGTTCCCAATCAAAACAGGTTTCTTGTTAACAAGACCTGTAATACCCATTCCGTGATGATTCACAACATTTTCAACTTCGGAGTAAGGAATAATGTTTTTATTGTAACAATAATAATTAATAGATTTTGCTATAGGGTGATTGGAGTATTTTTCAAGACTGTATGCATATTTTAATATTTCATTAGTACTTAAACCATTTGATGTTTTTATTGTTTTGATTTTCATTTTACCTGTCGTTAAAGTACCAGTCTTGTCAAAACATATTGTATTTACCTTATTCAATTTTTCTATTGCTTCAATATTGTTAAATAGTACTCCATTTTCTGCTGCTCTTCCAATTCCTATAACTACTGCCATTGGAGAAGCTAAACCTAATGCGCATGGGCAAGCTATTATTAACACAGAGACAGCATATAACAATGATTTGTCAAAAGCTTCTCCTATAACGAAATTCCAAATTATAAATGTAAATATTGAAATTAGTATTACCAGAGGTACAAAAACCGCAGATATTTTATCCGCTAATCTTTGTATTTTAGGCTTTGATAATGATGCTTCTTTAACAAGATTAATAATTTTTGAAAGTGTAGTTTCTTCTCCAACTTTTTCAGCAGATAATTTAACTGCTCCATTTATTATAATTGTGCCGCTTATAAGATAATCGCCTTCGATCTTTTCATATTGAAGACTTTCACCCGTTACTGTGCTTTCATCAACAATACATTGTCCTTCAATTATATAGCCATCAACGGGTACTTTTTCGCCTGTTTTTACGATTACAATATCATTTACTTTTACCTTTCGATATGGTATCTGAATTTCGTTACCGTTTCTAATAACATTAACAAATTTCGAACGAAGTCCTTTAAGTTTATTTATTGATGTGTATGTTTTTGCTTTTAATTTAGCTTCTAAATAATTACCTATCAAAATAAAAGTTATTATCATTGAGGAGGTTTCAAAATAAACTTCGTGACTATTTTCAAATAAAGATATCTTTAAATTAAAAATGTGATTAAATGATATAACTAAACTGTATATATATGAAGAAAGAGTCCCCAAGCTTACAAGACTATCCATATTAGAAGTCTTGTTTTTAAGAGCATTATATGCACCTAATAGAAATTTATTTCCGCACCAGAATACTACAATCGTACTTAATATTATTAGAAAAATATAAAGTAAATTTATATTTACGTTATTTAAAAATTTTAAAAACCCAAAGTGGTCTCTCATTGATACCGCTATAATGAGAATACTAAAAAATATTGAGAATGTTATCTTAATTTTCTGAGATTTTAGTGCTTTATACCTTTTTTCTTCTATTGCATCAAATTCTTCCTCAATTGGAGTATAACCAAGTTTTTTGATACTCTCTTTGATTGTATCTAATGAAATTTTCTTTTTGTCAAATATTATTTCTGCTGTTTCAGTTGTGAAATTGATTTGAACCGTTTTTATTCCTTCTAATTTTTCTAAATATGTTTGGATGCTTTTCGCACAATTGGTGCAATTCATCCCAATTATATCCAGTTGTATTTTTTTATATTTATTTTCGTCCATATTTTTTCAAGTAATCAGTAACAATTGCTGCATTTCTATTATCTAAAACATTGTGCACTCTTAAAATGTTCACTCCGTGAAGTATAGCAACAACATTAGCTGCGATCGTTCCTCCTAAGCGTTCATTTATAGGAGTAGGGGATATTTTATCAATAAAACTTTTATTTGATAATCCAATCAAAAGTGGACAATTAAGTTCTTTAAATTTAGAAAGATTGTTTATTAATAATATATTATGTTCAAGAGTTTTCCCAAAACCAATTCCAACATCTAAAATTATTTGTTTTATTCCGTAATTCTCTGCTTTTTCTTTCGCATTATGTAAAAAAGAGTATACTTCCTTAACTACATCATTATATTGAGGATTTTCTTGCATATTATCAGGAGTTCCTTTGATGTGCATTAAAATGCATGATTTATTGTATCTGGCTATAACGTCTACCATCCTATCATCAAATGTTAAACCACTAATATCATTAGCTATTTCAGCACCATTTTTAAATGCTTCTTCAACTACCTCACTTTTATATGAATCAATTGAAATAGGTATTTTAATTTTTTTTGAAAGGATTGCAATCACTGGTATAACTCTGTCCATTTCTTCAGCGACTGATACCTTTTCCGCACCTGGCCTTGTGGATTCTCCACCTATATCAATAAAGTCTGCACCTTCATGTTCCATTCTTGTCGCATCACTCAAGATTTTATCTAAATCAGGTTTGCTATTTTTAAAGTACTTACCACCGTCCGAAAAAGAATCTGGTGTCACATTCAAAATACCCATTATAAATGTTCTCTCAGAAAGAATGTATTCTGAATTTCCAAATTTGTATTTCATATTTTTTGATATTAGTTTACATCTGCCCCATCATCAATAGGCTTGTCTGTTGATAACAGAACTAATTTATCGTCCTTTTTTGCTGCAAGTAACATGCCTTCTGAATCAATACCCATTAATTTAGTTTTCTTCATATTACTTACTACAACAATGGATTTTCCAATTAATTCATCAGGTAAGTAATGTTCTGCAATTCCAGCTACTATTTGTTTCTCTTTATCACCTATTTTTATTTTCAATTTTAAAAGTTTTTTACTGTTTGGTATTTTCTCACAGGTTATTACTTTGGCTATTTTTATTTTTATCTTTTGGAATTCGGTTATTGATATTTCTTCTTCCATTTCTTTATCTTCTGTTGTATTATTATTTTCTATTTGTGGGAAAAGTATTTCATTTTCTCCTAATTCTCTATTCTCCTTTAAATTTATATTACCTATTTTATTCCAATCAAGTTCTGTATCTGTCTCATTTAGTATTTTTAGAATTTTCTTACTGGTAAATGGTAATATGGGGTATATTGCAATTGCTAATGAGTAACATATGTTTAAACAATCATTAATTATCTCACCACACTTATTTACATCAGTTTTAATTACATTCCATGGTTCCATATCATTAAAAAATTTATTTGCAATTCTAGCAATATTCATAGTTTCGTTCAATGCATCGCGAAATCTGAAACTTTCATAACATTTTTCAATGATATCTGCCTGCGTCTTTATTGTTTTAAGAATTTCAGACTCGTTATTTTGCCTTGCTGGTATTTTATTATTAAATTTATTCTTTGCAAATACGACTGTTCTATTTATAAAATTACCAAGAATTCCTGCAAGTTCATTGTTATTTTTTATTTTAAAGTCATCAATACTTAAGTCGGAATCCTTGTTTTCTGGTAGATTAGATGCAACAACATATCTAACAAGGTCTGGATTGTATTCTTTAACAACATCTTTAACAAGAATACCATGCCCTTTGCTCTTGGAAAGTTTGCCACCTTCGAGGTTTAAGAATTCATTTGCAGGAACATTATCGGGTAATATATATTCACCATGTGCCATTAACATTGCAGGAAATACTAATGCATGGAAAACAATATTATCTTTCCCTATAAAATGTATTAGTTTAGTGTTTTCATCACACCAATATTCTTTCCATTTTTCTGGATTTCCTCTTTGTATGAAAAGTTCTTTTGTTGCTGATATATATCCTATTGGTGCTTCAAACCACACATAAATAACTTTTCCTTCATATCCTTCTAAAGGGACTTTTACTCCCCATTCAAGGTCTCTTGTAATTGCTCTATCTTTTAATCCTGTTTTGAACCACCCTTCACAGTAATTCTTCACATTGTATTTCCAGTTTGTTTTCTGAGATATCCAATCCTCCAATTTTTTTTGAAATTTCTCGAGCGGGAAATAAAAATTAATAGATTCTTTTATTACAGGAGTATCTCCAGATATTTTTGATTTAGGATTAATTAATTCTAAAGGGGATAAATTACTTCCACAACTTTCACACTGGTCACCTCTTGCTTCCTCATATCCACATATTGGGCAAGTACCTTCAACAAACCTATCTGCAAGAAATTTTTTATCTTTTTCTGAATAAAGTTGTTTTTCAGATTTCTTAATTAAAAGGTTTTTATTGTATAAATTGAGGAAAAATTCTTGAGAAGTTTTATGATGTATTTCATTTGATGTTCTTGAGTAAATATCAAATTCTATTCCTAATTCTTCAAAAGCTCGCTTATTTGCAAAATGGTATCGGTCTATTATTTCCTTAGGAGTGACTTTTTCTTTAAGTGCGCTGATTTCTATTGCAGTACCATGTTCATCAGAACCACAGATAAATATAACATCTTCTTTTTTTAATCGTTTATATTTAACAAAAATATCTGCTGGCAAATAAGCACCTGCTATATGCCCAAGATGTATATAGCCATTCGCATAAGGTAAAGCTGAAGTGATTAAATATTTTTTCTTGTCCATTTAGCAATATAACTATTAATGTTTTTTGTATAAATGAAATTTTATTTGAAAATATTAATTAATATATAGTGAGTTTCTCAATCAGTTTTTTTTGTTTTGGAAATATTTTTAACAATTCTTCTTTTTTACCTAAATGTAAATCATCATATTCAAATCCTGGAGCAACAGTACAACCAATTAAGGAAAAAGATTTTCTCTTCGTTGGTTTAATTGCTAACCAGTTTCCAGCTTTTACAAGTATTTGGTAGTTTTCACCTCTACTAATGTTTCTACCAAGTTTTTTTATTTCTAAATTTCCATTTTTGTCGATCAAGTATACATTTACAGGACAGCCATCATAAAAATGAAGAATCTCATCAGAATTTAATTTATGAAATGTTGAAAACTCATTACCTTTCAATAAGAAATAAATAGAAGTGGAAAATACTCTTACTGATTTGTATCTTTTCGGCAGGCAGTTCTGATTAATTTTCTCATGTGATCGATAAAACTCTGTGAAGTACCCACCTTCAATATGTTTTTGTAATTTATATTTTTTTATTATTTTCTCTGCTTTTTCTATCATAAATGTATTTTTAAACAATAATGTTAGTTTAGAACTAAATTTTAAATTCATTTCGACTTTATAAATTTACTTTTTATATTTGTTTAATCTTATAAGTCTTGAAAGTTGTTTAATATGGTTTTATCTTGCATACAAAATAATATTTATGGAAGAAAAGATTAAGAAAAGTACTATCCGTTCATTCTCAAAAAATTTCTGGGTCGTTATTGTTATGGAATTCTTTGAGAGAGGATCTTATTATGGTGTAATGTCTGTATTATCGGTTTATCTCGTACTTGAAGTTTCTAAAGGTGGACTTGGTTTTTCAAAAGAAAGTGTTGGGGTTATTAAAAGCGTTATAACACCGCTATTATACCTACTACCCATTATTTCTGGTGCTATTGGTGACAGATTTGGATATAAAAAGATTTTAATGTTTGCATTTTTTACAATGAGTATTGGTTATTTATTGACTGGTTTGGTTGAGAGTTATTTTCTTGTCTTTGGAAGCTTATTAATTATGGTTTTGGGCGCTGGTTTCTTTAAACCTTTAATCTCTGGTACTATAGCAAGAACAACTGATGAGTCTAATTCAACTCTTGCTTTTGGTATTTATTATTGGACGATAAATCTTGGTGCATTCATTTTTCCTTTAATCTTAGTTCCAATTTTGAAAAGTATTTCTTGGAGTTATATTTTTTTCATGGCAGCTATTGGAACAGGGTGGCTTTTGTTCCTAAATATTTTTATGTATCAAGAACCAGAGAAGCCAAAATCATCTAAATCTCTTCTTACAGTCTTTAAAGAAATGGTACTGGTTTTAACTGACTTCAAATTTGTTATTATGATTGTAATTTATTCTGGTTTCTGGATTTTATATTTCCAGATGTTTGATACAGTTTTGTGGTATCTGACGGAACGTATGGATATGACTCCCGTTGACAATTTTGTTAATTCAATTATTAGAATATTTTATTCAAATGCAAATTGGAAATTTGATGCAGAACATGTTACAGTAATAAATGCTGGGACGATAATTCTTTTACAAATATTAGTTTCTAATATCGTTAAAAGGACAAAAGCTCTACCAACAATCATTTTCGGAATTGGGTTAGGAACACTTGGTATGGCAATGCTTGCAATTTCAAATAGTGCTTGGATATTCATCACGGGAATGATTGTTTTCTCTATTGGTGAAATGACTGCACATCCAAAGTTTATAAGTTATATTGGAATAATTGCACCAGAGGACAAAAAGGCATTGTATTTAGGCTATTCCTTTTTGTATGGTGTAATTGGTAGTGGCATTGGGGGAATACTTGGTGCGAATGCTTATGTTTATTTCGTTAATAAATTGAACAGTCCTTCTTCTTTATGGATTATGTTCAGCCTAATAGGTGTTGCTACTATTATAGGTTTAATTTTATATAATAAATTTGTGATATTACGAAGAAAATAAAGTTATTATTCGATACATTTTTCTTCGTTGAAAATAAGCAAAAAATACTGTATTTTTAATAGTTTATATATTGTTTTGAATCTAATATTTATATAAAATGAGTAATCAAAATACAAATACTTATCGCATTCTATCTGACATGGTTGATTCTTTAACCGATTCAGATATTAGAAAAATTGCAGGGTTAATAAATAAAAAAATTAATCAAGGAGAAAAAATTTTTAATCTTACGATTGGGGATTATAATCCAAAAGTTTTTCCTATTCCACAGGAATTTACAAAAGAGGTATATAATGCATATCTTGAAGGGCATACAAATTATCCTCCAATAGTAGGAGAAGCTGAATTAAGAAAGACTCTATCAAAATTTATTTTAGAGAGAGAAAATTTAGAATACTCTCCTGATGAGTTTTTAGTAGGAGGTGGTGGAAGACCCTTGATTTTTACCTATTTCATTTCTTGTGTCAACCCTGATGAAACTGTTGTATTTCCCGTTCCATCTTGGAATAATAATTATTATGCTCATATTGTTAAAGCAAAAATGGTAATTATTGAAACTCGCCCTGAAGAGAATTTTATGCCTATGGCTGAGTTAATAAAACCATTTATTAAAGATGCTTCAATTATCGCAATGTGTTCTCCACTTAATCCGACTGGCACCGTGTTGCAGAAAGAAAACCTAACTAATCTTTGTAATTTAATTCTTGAAGAAAATACACGGAGAAAAAAAATAAATGTTAAACCAGTATACTTAATGTATGACCAAATATATTGGTTATTAACATATAAAAATTATAAACATTACAATCCTGTTGAAATTAATCCAGAAATGCGGAAATATACTCTTTTCGTAGATGGGATGTCAAAATATTTTGCTGGAACTGGAATAAGAGTAGGTTGGGGATTTGGTGATGATGAGGTAATAACAAAAATGAAAGCTCTATTTTCTCACATGGGTGCATTTCCACCTAAACCTGAACAGATTGCTGCTTCGAGATATTTAGCAAATAAAGAATGGGTTGATTCCTATATAAATAATTTCAAAGAAGAAGTATCCAAAAGATTATTTAAATTTTACGATGGTTTTATGAACTTAAAATCGAAAGGGTATAAGGTGAATGCAATAGAACCACAGGCAGCTATTTATTTAACCGTACAATTTGATTTAATTGGAATGAAAAAACCTGATGGTAAAATTATAGAATCAACTGAAGATATAACTGCATATTTACTTGATGAAGCAAAAGTTGGTTTGGTTCCTTTTTCAGCATTTGGTTCATTAAATAATCCCACTTGGTATAGATTATCAGTTGGGACATGCACATTAGATGAAGTTTCTGAAATATTGTATAATTTGGAGAGTTGTTTATCAAAATTAACGTAATTATAGGGGCTATAGCTCAGTTGGTAGAGCACTTCGTTCGCAACGAAGGGGTGACGGGTTCGAATCCCGTTAGCTCCACTTTGTATTTGAAACATTGTTTTTTACTTTTGTACAAAAGTTTTTATTTTACTTAAATATTTTGATATTAATAATTAATTAGTGAGTAATTTTCATGCCTAACGAGAAAATAATTCCTGTGAACATCGAGGATGAAATGAAATCCTCTTATATTGATTATTCAATGTCTGTAATAGTTTCACGTGCTTTACCTGATGTTCGTGATGGGCTTAAACCTGTACATAGAAGGGTACTGTATGGAATGAATGAATTGAATTTATTACATAATAAACCCTACAAGAAATCTGCTCGTATTGTTGGAGAAGTACTTGGTAAATACCATCCTCATGGTGATAAAGCTGTTTATGATACTATGGTCAGAATGGTTCAGGATTTTTCTTTACGATATCCATTAATTGATGGTCAGGGAAATTTTGGCTCTATTGATGGAGATTCTCCCGCTGCTATGAGGTACACTGAAGCTCGCCTGCATAGAATTGCAGAGTATCTATTAGCTGACCTTGATAAAGATACTGTAGATTTTAATCCTAATTTTGATGACACATTAAAAGAACCATCAGTTTTACCATCTGTTATTCCAAATCTTCTTATTAATGGCTCAAATGGAATAGCAGTTGGTATGGCAACTAATATACCACCACACAATTTAAGAGAAGTTGTTGATGGGATTATTTACTATATTAAGAACCCTGATTGTACTATAAAGCAATTGATGAAATATATTGTTGCTCCTGATTTTCCAACAGGTGGGATTATATATGGCTATGAACCAGTTGTTGAGGCATATACTACAGGGAAGGGAAAAATTATATTAAGAGCAAAAGCATCAATAGAAACTGAAAGAAGTGGTAGGCAAAACATAATTATTACTGAAATACCTTATCAGGTTAATAAAGCAAGTCTTATAGAATCAATTGCCGAACTTGCAAGGGAAAAAAAGATTGATGATATAGCATCAATTAATGATGAAAGTGACAGAGATGGGATGAGAATTGTAATTGGTTTAAAAAGAGATGGCAACCCTCATATTGTGTTGAATAACTTGTTTAAACACACTCAAATGCAAGTTACATTTGGGGTAATTAATCTTGCTCTTGTTGATGGTGTACCCAAGATACTAAACCTCAAAGATTTAATTGAGCATTTTGTTAATCACAGATTAAATGTTATTGTCAGAAGAACAAAGTTTGATTTGAATGCTGCTGAAAAAAGGGCACACATTCTTGAAGGATATATTATTGCTCTTGATAATATTGATGAAATAATTAAGTTGATAAAGAAAGCGAAGGATGTACCAACTGCTAAGGAAAATTTAATGAAGAAGTTCAAACTTTCAGATATACAAGCGCAAGCAATTCTTGATATGCGTTTACAAAAATTGACAGGATTGGAGAGAAAGAAAGTTGAAGATGAATATAAGGAAGTACTTAAAACTATAGAGAAATTAAAGAGAATATTAGCGAGCGAAGCTTTAAGAAAAGAAATTATTATTGAGGAACTTAAAGAAGTAAAAGAAAGATTTGGAGATGATAGAAGAACTCAAATAGTTTACGATGTAAAAAAGATGACTGATGATGAAATGATGAAAGAACTTGTAAAAGAAGAAGATGTTGTAATTACTATTTCTAATAAAGGATTTATTAAAAGAATACCTGTATCTTCTTATCGTTCACAAGGAAGAGGTGGAAAAGGAATAACAGCTGCTTCGACTGGTAATTCCGATGATGATTTTATTGAACATATGTTTGTAGGCTCAACCCATCAGTACATTATGTTCTTTACAGATAGAGGAAAATGTTACTGGTTGAAAGTATATGATATACCTGAAGGGACAAGAGCTTCTCGTGGAAAATCAATTTTAAATCTGATAGAAAAAGAAAAAGAAGAAAATATTTCTGCATTTGTTGTTGTTAAAGATTTTAATGAAGAGTTGTTTGTAACTATGGTAACACAGAAAGGGATAATAAAGAAAACAAAACTTGATGCATATTCAAATATTCGCAGGAATGGGATTAATGCGATTAATCTCAATGAAGGTGATGAACTTGTTGATGTTAAATTAACAAATGGAAAACAAGAAATAGTAATTGGTACTCATAACGGTTTAGCTATTAGATTTAATGAATCGCAAGTTCGTGAAATGGGTAGAATTGCTACTGGTGTAAGAGCAATTAAACTAGCTAAAGATGATTATGTGATTGGTATGATTGCAGTTGTAAGACCATCTGCAACTATTCTTGTTGTAACTGAAAAAGGATATGGAAAGAGAAGTGAACTTGCAGACTATAGAATCACTAATCGTGGTGGAAAAGGTGTAATAACAGTTAAGGTCTCTGAAAAGGTAGGGAAATTAATTTCTATTAAAGAGGTTACTGATAGTGATGATTTAATGATTATTACTTCTAAGGGAATTTTAATCAGACAAAAGGTGAAAGATATCAGAGTAATGGGCAGAAACGCTCAAGGTGTAAGATTAATTAGAATTGCGGAAAATGATAAAATATCTGCAGTAGCAAATATAGTTGAAAATGGTAATACTTAATCAAGAACTCTTATGATAGATTTAAGAAGTGATACCGTAACAAAACCATCAAAAGAAATGCTTGAGTTTATGACTCAAGCAGAAGTTGGAGATGATGTATTTGGGGAAGACCCCACTGTTATTAAGCTTCAAAAAATATGTGCAGAATTAACAGGTAAAGATGATGCTCTTTTCGTACCTACAGGGTGTATGGCAAATCAATTAGCAATTAAAGCTCATACAAACCCTGGTGATGAGGTAATTGTTGAATTTAATTCTCACATAATGAATTATGAAACAGCTGCTCCTGCTATCATCTCCAGAGTACAATTGTTACCAATAACGGGTGTTAATGGAATTATGGATGTTAGTGTTATTAAGAAGCATATAAGACCGAATGAATATTATTTCCCAAAAACCAAATTAATTTCTTTAGAAAACACTCATAATAGAGCAGGTGGTATAATACAACCGATAGAAAATATAAAAGCAATCACTGATTTAGCAAAGGAAAATAATATTAAAACGCATCTTGATGGAGCTCGAATATTCAATGCCTCTGTGGAAACAGGAATTTCTGTAAAAGAATATGCTTCTTATTTTGATTCAATTTCATTTTGTTTTTCAAAAGGGCTTGGTGCTCCGATAGGTTCTATTTTATGTGGTGATTCAGAATTTATTAAAATTGCTCACAAGTGGCGAAAAATTCTTGGAGGTGGTATGAGACAAGTTGGAGTGATCGCAGCTGCTGCCTTATATGCTTTGAAGAATAATGTTCAAAGATTGAAGGAAGATCACAAGAAAGCAAAGTTATTTGCTGAAAAAATTAGTAATATTAAAGAAATTAACATTGATCTTAATACTGTACAAACAAACATTGTAATATTCTCAACTACAAAATATGGAAAGCAAGAATTTATACAGAAATTAAAAGAGAGAGGAGTACTAATATCTTCTGGTAGTTATGATTATTTACGAGCAGTTTTTCATCTTGATGTACATATGTGTGAAGTTGAAGAAGCTGCACAAATTGTTAATGAATTATTTTAAATTTCTATTCAATTGGATATTAATACCTTTGAAAAATTTGCAAAAGAATTAATAGATTGGATTGTACAATATTATAAAAACATAGAAGAATACTCAGTTAAGTCACAAGCAAAGCCGAGAGAAATTTATAATAAAATACCTGACACACCTCCACAAAACTCAGAACCTTTTGAACAAATATTCAAAGATTTTCAAGATATAATTCTTCCTGGAATTACACATTGGCAAAGTCCAAAATTTTTTGCTTATTTTCCTGCGAATACAAGTTTTCCTTCTATACTAGGTGAAATGTTAACTTCTGCCATTGCTGCACAATGTATGAAATGGGAAACTTCACCTTCTGCGACAGAATTGGAAGAAAAAGTACTTGATTGGTTAAGGGATATGATTGGTCTACCGAAAAATTTCAAGGGAGTAATTCAGGATACTGCTTCTACATCAACTCTTGTTTCTATTCTCTGTGCAAGAGAAAACTTCTCTAATTTTTCGATAAATGAGTCAGGATTCGATAATAATAAATTCCGTGTTTATTGCTCAACCGAAACGCATTCTTCAATTGAAAAAGCAGTAAAGATATCCGGTATTGGTAAATCAAATTTAGTGAAAATTTCTGTTGATAGTAAATTTTCTTTAATACCTGATTTACTTAAAGTAGCAATTGAAAATGATTTAGCAAAGGGATATAATCCACTGTGTGTTATTGCAACAATTGGTACAACTGGTTCTACAGCAGTTGATCCTTTAAATGAAATTGGTAAAATTTGTAGAGAATATAACATTTGGTTACATATTGATGCTGCTTTTCTAGGCTCAGCACTAATTTTACCAGAATATAAATGGATGCTTGACGGAATAGAAAATGCAGACAGTTTTGTGTTTAACCCACACAAGTGGTTATTTACAAACTTTGATTGCTCTGCATATTTTGTTAAAGATATTGCTACACTTATTAGAACATTTGAGATAATTCCTGAATATCTAAGAACTACATCAGATGCTTTTACTAACAATTATTGTGATTGGGGAATTCAACTAGGGAGAAGATTCAGAGCATTAAAACTGTGGTTTGTTATCAGAAGTTATGGAGTTAATGGATTAAAGGAGAAATTAAGATTCCATATTTCTCTTGCAAAAAAATTTGAAACAATTTTAAAGCAGAATGAAGAATTTGAAATACTTGCTCCAGTTGTTGCAAATCTTGTTTGTTTCAGATATAAACCAAAAAATATTTCAGATGAAGAAAGTCTAAATAGAATTAATGAATTGCTCCTTTCAAAAATAAATCAAGATGGCAAAATATATTTATCACATACAAAATTAAATGGTAAGTATACTTTAAGAATGGTAATAGGACAAACAAATGTTCAGGAGACACATATTGAGGAAGCATATAAGATTATTTTAGAAACTATCAGATCATTGTAACAACTTTTTTACAATAAAAAAAGACTACAAGAAAAATTCTTGTAGTCTTTTTACTTTTATTTAATAATTTCTTACTTTATCAACATCATTCTCTTTACATCTACAAACCCATTGGATTCTAGTCTATAGAAATATACTCCACTTGCTAAATTCGATGCATCAAAATCTATTGTATAATATCCTGCCGGCTTTACCTCATTAACCAGATTGGCTACCTCT
>JAOADD010000003.1 GCA_026417495.1 Ignavibacteria bacterium | reverse complement strand
GTGATTTGCCAGAGGTTATAAAATAATCTCTGGTAAATCGTTATGGGAAACCATAATGCTTAATAAAACAAAAATTAAAAAACTAAAGAAAGGGAGAAAAATGAAAGCGACAAAACTTCTACTCTCTATTTTATTCGTCATTTTGATGCTAACCAGTGTTTCATTTTCACAAGATGCTATTCCAAGTGGAACAGCAAGATATGAAGCATTAGGTTACAACCCATTTTTATGGGATGCATCAATAGATATTAACAGAAACCCTGCTTATGCAGGATACTATCATGATTATGCTTTTGGTGATATTGGTCGTAATGCAGTTAATTTATTCGAACTCACTGAACAATTCGGTGCAGTTAATTTTGGTTTATCCAAAGAAATTAGCCTCGGTATGGTATTAAATAAGAGAGAGGATAAATGGAATAGCTTCATCGGATTTGCACCTGACATTGCAGAACCAATAGTTCCATTTAAACTCTTATTTGCTTATGCCACTAAAGAATTTTCTTTAGGTGTTGCTCCTTACATTGCAATGTGGAGTTTAGACTCAACACTAAATAATGTTAAACAAGAATGGACCTCTACAGTTATTGGTGGTCAAGTCGGAACGATAGTTAATTTTAATAAGAATTTATTTGAAGCATCAATCGGTGTAAAGTTGAACAAGTATGAATATACTACAACTGGTGCTTCTGCAAAAACCGATGGTGGAATGCAACTTGATGCATTTTTAAGAGGTAAATTCTATTTTGAAAGAAATTCTAAAGTTGGATTCGTTCCTTATGTGGGATTTAATATGTTTAATTGGACACCAAATGTAAACAATACTGCAGGAAACGATGTTAAAGAAATGAACATTGCAGTAGGGGCTGGTATCAATATGCCAGTTCTTGATGATGGATTAATGATGGGTGGTGTTTCATTTGGATATTATAAATGGGAAACTACAACTGTAATTGAAGTTACAAGAATGGATTTCCCAAAATTCAATCTTGGTCTTGAATGGACATTTACAGATTGGTTAAAAGGTAGACTTGGATATTCTAGATCTGTTATTAGTGAAAAAGTTATTCAAAAAACAGTTACTCCCAATAACGAATGGAATATAAAATATCCAACAGATCCTAGACAAACAATTACATTAGGTATTGGCATGAACTTTGGTAGATTTGCAATTGATGGAACAATTGGTGAAAGAATGCTTAAAGATGGACCATATATTATTAGTGGAAATACAAACGACTTGTTTGGTATGATTTCCGCTTCATATAATTTCAAGAAGTAATTTTGATAATTAGGAAAACAAAGACCCCTTGTGAAAACGAGGGGTCTTTTTAATATTATTCAGAAAGAAATGCATATACTAAGCAATTTAAAATACGCAGAAGGTTCTAAGAAGAAACCAAAAAGAGTAGGTAGAGGACAGGGGTCTGGACATGGTGGAACTTCTACCCGTGGGCACAATGGTGCTAAATCAAGGTCTGGGCATAAATTTAAGTTTTGGTTTGAAGGTGGACAAATGCCACTACAAAGAAGAATTCCTAAATTTGGATTTAAAAATATTAACAGAGTTGAATATACAAAACTAAATTTGGGAGACCTGCAAAAATTATTAGATGCAGGAAAAATAAAGGAAACAACAATCTCTAAAGAACTACTTCTACAAAGCAAGATTATCAAAAATAAAAACAGACCTTTAAAAATTCTTGGTGGGGGAGATTTAAAAACAAAAATAGAAATAAGCGCAGATGCATTTTCTAAATCTGCTATAAGTAAAATAGAAAATCTCGGAGGAAAAGCTATCATCGTATGAGCGGATTCATTGAGAGTTTTAGAAATATCTTTAAAATAGAAGAGCTCAGAACAAGGATTCTATATACCCTTGCTCTTTTACTTGTTGTGCGTATTGGTGCACATATAACACTTCCTGGTATAAATGTTTCAATTATTTTACAACAACAGGCACAAGGTGCAGCACAGGATTTATTAGGACTTTATGACCTTTTTGTAGGTGGTGCTTTCAGCAAAGCAGCAATATTTTCTTTGGGAATTATGCCATACATTAGTGCATCAATTATTATTCAGTTGCTTGGTGCTGTTTTTCCATATTTCCAGAAACTTCAAAAAGAAGGTGAAGAAGGGAGAAAAAAAATAAATCAGATTACCCGTCTTCTTACTGTTCCTGTTGCTGCTCTGCAAGCTTGGGGGGTAAGTGTTCAACTTTCTCACAGACAAGTTAATGGAATGTCCGTTGTTGTTCCCGATATCTCTCCTATGGTTTTCACTTTTTCCACTGTTATTATGCTAACCGCTGGTACAATCTTTATGATGTGGCTTGGTGAGCAAATTACAGAAAGAGGAATTGGAAACGGAATTTCACTTATAATTTTTATAGGCATAATTGACAGATTTCCTTATGCACTATTTGCTGAGTATCAATTGCTTGCAGATCCTAATACAGATAGAAATATTCTAATAGAATTTGTTTATTTTGTTGCTTTTGTTCTAATAATAGCAAGTGTGGTTGTTTTAACAGTTGCTACAAGAAAAATACCTGTACAATATGCTAAAAGAGTTATCGGTAGGAAAGTTTATGGTGGGGTTACTCAGTATATACCATTAAAGGTAAATGCTGCTGGTGTAATGCCTATTATCTTTGCACAATCAATAATGTTTGTCCCGAGTACGATATTATCTTTTTTCCCAAGTGAATTTATGCAAAAAGTAGCTCAATATTTCAATTATCAAAGTTGGGTATATTCAATATTATATGCTCTTCTAATAATATTCTTTACATATTTCTATACAGCGATAGCATTCAATCCAAAGGATGTTGCTGACAATATGAAAAAACAAGGTGGTTTTATTCCTGGTGTGAGACCAGGTAAACCTACTTCTGATTTTATTGACAATATTCTTACCAAAATAACACTGCCTGGTTCAATTTTTCTTGCTATCATTGCAATAATTCCAACTTTTTTAAGTAAATTGGGTGTTACTCAGGGGTTAGCTCAGTTTTTTGGTGGAACAAGTTTATTAATTGTCGTAGGTGTTGCTCTTGATACATTACAGCAAATTGAATCACATCTTTTGATGAGGCACTACGACGGATTTATGAAAGGAACAAAATTAAAGTCGAGAAGGTACTGATTAATGGGTTTGATAAAATCTTCTCGAGAAATAGAATTAATAAAAGAAAGTTGTAGAATTGTTTCTTTAGTTCTTAAAAATATTTCTGATTATATTAAAGCAGGTATAACAACGAAGGAAATTAATGATGTTATTGAGGAGATGATTATATCAGAAGGTGGTATACCAGCTTTTAAAGGATATGGAGGTTCAGCTAGAGTGAAACCTTTTCCTGCTGCTTCTTGTATATCTATCAATGAAGAGGTAGTTCATGGTATACCATCGGATAGATTGTTAAAAGAAGGCGATATTGTTTCGATAGATGTTGGTGTCCAAAAAAATGGATATTTTGGTGATGGTGCTTACACTTTCCCTGTTGGCGAAATTAGTGAGAAGAAAAAAAGGCTTTTGAAAATTACAAAAGAATCGTTATATTTAGGGATTGCACAAGCGCGAGATGGAAATAAATTGAACGATGTATCTTATGCAATACAGGAACATTGCGAAAGTTCTGGATTCGGTGTGGTGAGAGTTCTTGTTGGACATGGAATAGGAAGTAAATTGCATGAAGAACCACCAGTGCCAAATTACTATGCACCTGAGAACAAATATATTTTAAGAAAAGGAATGGTACTGGCGATTGAACCGATGGTGAATTATGGAACTCATGAAGTTGTTTGTCTAAAGGATGGTTGGACTATAGTTACCAAAGATGGAGAGCCATCAGCACATTTTGAACACACAATTTTAATAACTGAAAGTGAACCAGAAATATTAACCAAAGGTTATTAAATGGCAAAACAAGATGTAATAAAAGTTGACGGAATAATCACGGAAATACTTCCGAATACAACTTTTAAAGTTCGTCTTCAAAATGGCCATGAAGTACTTGCACACATTTCAGGTAAAATGCGAATGAATTATATAAAAATTTTACAGGGTGATAAAGTTACAGTTGAACTTTCACCCTATGATTTAACAAAAGGAAGAATAACATATAGATATAAATAAAATGAAAGTAAGAAGCTCAGTAAAAAAAATATGTGATAAGTGCAAAATTATCAGGAGAAAAGGAGTTGTTAAGGTTATATGCTCTAATCCCAAACATAAACAAAGGCAAGGATAATTTTATCACATTAAAAAGGAGAATAAAAATTGGCACGTATAGGCGGTATTGATTTACCAAAAAATAAAAGAATCGTAATTGGGTTGACCTCAATTTACGGTATTGGAGTATCTACCTCACGAAAAATTTTAAATAAACTTGGAATTGATGAAAATATTAAAGTTGCGAATCTGACAGATGAACAGGTTAATGCTATAAGAAATGAAGTAGCAAATTTGAAAATTGAAGGTGCACTTCGTTCAGAAGTCCAAATGAACATTAAAAGATTGATTGATATAGGTTCCTATCGTGGTAAGAGGCATAGAAGAGGATTACCCGTAAGAGGTCAAAGGACCCGCACAAATGCTAGAACAAGAAAAGGAAAACGTAAAACTGTTGCTGGAAAGAAGAAAGCAACTGCTAAGAAGTAATTTTGATAAACTAAATTTAATATCAATTGGCAAAGACTTATAAAAAGGCAAAGAAAAAAATTCAAGTTGATGCTAATGGTGTTGCCCATATAAAAGCAACATTTAATAATGTTATTGTTACCTTAACTGATTTGTACGGAAATACAATTGCTTGGGCTTCATCAGGTAGAATGGGCTTTAAAGGTTCAAAAAAGAATACACCTTTTGCTGCTCAACTGACTGCAGAGACAGCAGCAAAAGAAGCTTACGCTTTAGGTTTAAGAAAAGTTGAAGTTCTAATAAAAGGAGTCGGTGCTGGGAGAGATGCTGCTGTTAGAGCGTTGAATACTGCTGGTCTTGAAATAACTGCTATTAAAGATATAACACCATTACCACATAACGGTTGTAGACCACCGAAAAGAAGAAGAGTTTAAATTAATATTTTAATAAATTAAAATACATATACTAACTTGGCAAGATATACTGATGCAAACTGCAAACTTTGCAGGAGAGAAAGACAGAAATTATTTTTAAAGGGCACAAAATGTTATACTGAAAAATGCCCAGTTGAAAAAAGGAATTATCCGCCCGGTCAACATGGGACCGTAAGAAGACCAAAAATTACGGACTACGCAATTCAATTGCGAGAAAAGCAGAAAATACGTAGAACCTATGGTTTGCTTGAAAGACAATTTAAAAATTATTTTGAAATTGCTTCTAAAAAGAAAGGTGTAACAGGAGAGAATTTAGTTAAACTTCTTGAAAGAAGGTTCGATAATACTCTTTATAGATTAGGAATGGCACCATCAAGAAAAGCTGCACGTCAAATCATTCTTCATAGACATTTAACTATAAATGGGAAAGTTGTAAATATACCTTCTTACTTATTAAAACCGGGTGATGTAATCAAGGTAAGAGAAAAGAGTAAAAAATTAGCTATTATTCATGAGTCTATGAAAAGAATGAAGGATAATATGATACCTCCGTGGTTATCGCTTGATAAAGCTTCTATGACTGGAACTTTCCTTGCTATTCCCGAGAGAGATCAGATTCCATTCATTGGTAGCGAACAATTAGTTGTTGAATTATATTCTAAATAAAAAGTTATTTTATAAATTTATTTAAATAACAAATGAAAGTCAGTCATTTGCAAGTTCCAGATAAATTAGTATTGGATGAATCAACTCAAACCAATACTTATGGAAAATTTATTTTACAACCTCTTGAAAGAGGTTTTGGGATAACAATTGGTAATTCTATTAGGAGAGTTCTTCTTTCATCTCTCCCTGGTTATGCAATAACAGCAGTAAAGATAAATGATATACCACACGAATTTACAGCGATAAAAGGTGTTGTAGAGGATTTATCTGAAATAATTTTAAATTTAAAAGAGGTTCGATTCAAAGATTTAACAAATAAATCAAATAAAATTGAATTTAAATTAACAGGTCCAAAAGAATTTACAGCAAAAGACATTCAAGATGCAACAAGCGATTTTGAGATAATGAATCCAGATTTACACATTGCAACTTTAAATAAAGATGCTAAATTAAATGTTGAGTTAAGAATTGGAAATGGTATAGGTTATGTACCCGCTGAGGAAAACAAGAAAGCTGATTTACCATTAGGATTTATTTCTGTTGATTCTCTGTTCTCTCCAGTTCTAAAAGTAAACTACACAATAGAAAATACAAGGGTTGGTCAAAGGACTGATTATGAAAAACTTACTATAGAAGTACAGACTGATGGAACAATAACCCCAACTGATGCAATTGTTCAGGCAGCAAAGATTTTAAGAGAACACATTCAGTATTTCATTGATTTAGGACCAAAAGAAGAGGTTGAACAATCTACTCTAGAAGAGGAAGAAGATGAAGAGTTTGAAAGGATAAGGAAAATACTACTAACTCCAATTGATGAACTAGATTTATCTGTAAGATCTCAAAATTGTTTAAGGTCTGCCGATATAAAAACTATTGCAGACCTTGTAAAGAAAAATGAATCTGAGATGTTACATTATAGAAATTTTGGTAGAAAGTCTCTTGCAGAGTTAGGAGAGTTAATAGAAAGCTTTGGGTTATCTTTTGGTATGGATGTATCAAAATATTTAAATCCAGAGAAAAGGAAATAACTAAATTTTGACACAATCAATAATAATATAAATGGAACATAGGAAAAAAGGAAGAAAATTAAAACGCACAGCTAGTCATAAGAAGGCAATGCTTTCCAATATGGCGGTATCTTTAATAAAGAATAAAAGAATAGAAACTACTGTAGCAAAAGCGAAAGAATTACGCACTTTTTTAGAGCCTATAATAACAAAGGCAAGACGCGCTTTAAAGTACAAAGATGATGAAGTGGAAAAAAAGATTCACCAAAGAAGAGAAGCCAGGAAACACATAAAAGACAAGGAAGCATTAAATATATTATTTAATGAGATTGCAAATAAGGTATTAGAACGAAATGGTGGATATTTACGAATTCTTAAATCAGGTTATAGATTGGGTGATGGTGCTGATAAAGCGATAGTCGAATTTGTTGATTATGATATAGCGGCTGACTTGAAGGCAAAAGAAAAAGAAAAAGAGAAGCAAGCGAAGAAATCAGGTAAAAAGGAAACAAAAACAAGCGAAAAATCGGCTAAGAAATAAAAGTTATTTTTACATTTAATAAATGTTCTTTTTATATTAAATTTGTAATAATTTAAAACTAAAAGTTGAAACAATTAAACCTTAACTTTTATAAATAGACATTAATTTAAAGAGTTAAGGTTTTTTTAATTATATGAAAAATGAAAATAACATCAGCAGAATTTATAGAAAGTATATACGACCTCAGGACACTACCATCATCGGTTTTATCTGAATTTGTATTTGTCGGTAGGTCAAATGTAGGTAAATCGTCGCTTATCAATAAAATTTGTAATAAAAAGAATCTCGCTAAAATTGGCTCTGTCCCCGGGAAGACTAAACAACTTAACTATTTTTTAATTAATGAAAAATTTTATCTCGTGGATTTACCAGGTTATGGATATGCAAAAGTGCCAGAACAAATTAGAGCAGGTTGGAGGAAGCTTGTGGAAGATTACATTAGCGAAAGACAAAATGTGAAAGTTGTTTTTGTTATGATTGATTCCAGAAATGAACCTACATATCTTGATGAGCTTATGATAAACTGGTTGGAGTATTATGAAATTCCATTTGCTATTGTTTTAACAAAAGCAGATAAAATTTCTGCGAATAAAATGGAAAAGCAAATTTATCGAGTGTCAAAGCTTGTTAAAAATGACTCACTTTGTATTGATTATATCCCTTTTTCGATATTTACAGGACAGGGCAAGAACGAAATATTAAATATTATTGAAGAATATTTAAATAAGCCATCACAAAAATCATAAGAAATAAATTAAATATTCTTATTCCAGATTATTTAAACTTAACTTATACAGGGGTACTTTCAAAAAAAGATTTCAATATAATTCCTGATTTTGGTATTTCTAATGATGAAATTATTGAAAGATATTCTGATTATGAAATACTTATCATAAAAAGCACAAGAAAAATTGATAAAGAATTTATTGACAAGACAAATTTTAAAATTATAGCGACTTGTTCTAAAGGAGTTGACCACATCGACATAGACTATGCGAAAAAGAAAAAATTAATAATTATCAATTCAGAAAAAGGTAATTATATTACTGCTGCAGAACATACTATCGCTTTAATTCTGTCCATTCTAAAGAATATCTCATTTGCTGACAATTTAATAAGAAGTGATAGTTTTTCTTTTCATGATTTTTATAGAGCTGAATTATTTGGAAAGACAGTTGGAATAATAGGATTTGGAAAAGTAGGTTCACTTGTTGGGAAATATCTTAGTGTTTTCGGGGTTGAAATTATAGCTAATGATATTGACCCAAAGGTCAGACAGAAATATAAAAATTACAATTTCAAACCACTAAATTTTCTTTTAAAAAATTCAGATATAATTACAATTCACATCCCCTATAATAAAAGGAACATTAATTTTATTGATAAAGATAAATTTGAGAGAATGAAAGATGGGGTGATTTTTATTAATACTTCTAGAGGTGGTGTTGTGGAAGAAAAATCACTTATATACTTCTTAAAAATGAAAAAAATTCTTTTTGCAGGTTTAGATGTTTTTTTGAACGAACCAAATATCAATTATGAATTTAAATTGCTTGAAAACGTTATTCTTACAAATCATATTGCTGGTAAAACACCTGAAAGTGAGAAAAGAATTTTACTTGAAATTTTTGAAAAAATAAATAATTTAAAAGAAAGAATGATGTAGAATGATTCTATGGTGTTATCTTTTGACATACTTACAATATATATTGACATAATTATAAAAACATATTATATTGAAAAATAAAACATATTGTAAATTAATGGTTAATTTTTTTAAACTAAAATAAAAAGGAGAAAAAAATGTTGAAAAAAATTCTTCTTACCATCTTTGTGCTAGTAGTGGTTGCCAATATTTCATTTGGGCAAGCACTTACTTATGCACAGAAACAACAACTGGCAAGAATTGAGTACAGAGTTAAAATTATTGGTGATGCACTAGTAGGCGAAAGGGTTGATGGAAAGTCAGTAAATGTATTCAACCCAATTCGAGTTACTTGGGATAATTTAGGTCCGAAGAAAATCGCTGTTTCAAATGGATATTCTGCATGGACAATTACTTATACATGGATGGGAGGAACGACAATTTATGACTTACAGTCAAATGGTACGCCACAGCAAATCTGGCAGGACCCAACCACACCAGATAATATCCATACAGTATTTACTCATTCACCTCCTGGCAATCCATCATTCACTACTCGTTTAACTAAGTATTTCTTCAGTTCAAACAGAGGACAAACCTGGTCATTTGTTGCCGATGCTCCTGGTGGTGTAAGAACAGGATTCTGCTGTATTACTGGAACTTCTGAAGGTATTGAATTGATTGGAAATCATGGTGCTAATGGAGGTGGAGTTACAAGGTCACAATTTTACTATGATGCAATTGCAGGATTAGGTTCATTTACTTTGCTTGATCCACCAGCATATCAAACCAATGGATACATTTGGCCAAGAGTGGTTGCTACCTTGAATGTTACTTTACCAAGGAAGTTCGTAAATGTTGGTTCAATCAATGGACAGGATACAACATTAAGGAATTACAGTAACTCACTAACTACAAGTAGTTTTGGTACATGGACAGCGTTTAATGCAGACCAAGCTGAAACCTACGCATTAGCTGTAAGTACATCAGGTAAGATTGGAATTTTATATAAAGCAAATGAAGTATGGAATCCAGCAGATTATGGCGATGTATGTTTCATCGAATCAACTGATCATGGTTTAACATTCTCAACACCATTAAAAATCTTCAAAGCTAATTTTGCAACCGATAGTTTAGGAATGATTAGGGGATTATCACTTGTTTACAATGGTGATCAACCAAAAGCAGTATTTGAAACAATTAAACAAACAACAACAGGAAGCTATTTCCCTGGAGCACCTGCAAAAATTAGATTCTGGTCAACAAATCTACCAGGTTCTGACCCAAATAGAAGTATAGTAATTGCTGATACTTCTATGGTAGGATGGCATCCGAACTTCGGTGTTAATGATGTATTCGGTTCTCTCTGCCGTCCGAGTATCGGAAGATCTCAGAATGGTCAAGCTTTATTCTGCGTGTTTATGGTTCCTTCAGATCAATATGGTGGTGCTGTTGATACTACCCCATATCGTGATATTTGGGCAACAGCTTCAGGAGATAATGGTTTAACCTGGAAACCACCAATTAAGATTAACTTCACAACCCCAAGAAGAGACTGGACATATGCTTCTGTTTCACCAACCAATGACCAGGACGCAAATAATTTCTACTTCAATATTGCAGTTCAAGTTGACTCAATTCCTGGTTCTTATGTTAATGGTCAAGCAAATGGTGAATCACAAGCAAGAAATTACTTCGTAAGAGTCCAGATTCCAAAGAATGAACTTATAAATGTAAAGAATATATCTACAGAAATACCAGGAAGCTTTGAATTATTCCAGAATTATCCAAATCCATTTAACCCAACGACAGTTATAAGATTTGCATTAAGTGCAAATACAAATGTTACTTTGAAAGTATATGATGTATCAGGGAAGGAAATTGCAATATTACTGAACAATGAATTTATGAATGCTGGAATTAAGGAATATACTTTTGATGCTTCAAATTTACCAAGTGGTATTTACTTCTACACAATACAAGCAGGTGATTTCAAAGATACAAAGAAAATGATGTTAATTAAATAATTGTTCTTAAATTTTATGGTATCCCCGCTGCATCAAAAAGCGGGGATACCAAATTTGTAAATTAAATGAATGTAGTTATAGAAAAAGATTTTACTACTTCCCGCAATAATAAGAAAATCAGCAAAGAAATTTCTTTTTTAAAAAATAATCAAAAACTTCATTGGAGGAAAAAAATGAGGAAACACATTCTATTAAAAATTGTTTCCCTTCTTGTATTTGCTCTCCTTTTTATTCCTGCTGTTTCCTTTGGGCAAGCAACAGGTAGTATAGGTGGTACTGTAGTTGATGCTAAAGATGGGACACCACTTTTTAACGCTACTGTTAAAATAGTTGGTTCCAAGATGGGTGCGTTAACAGATGAGAATGGAGAATTTGTTATTCTTAATGTCGATGTTGGAACCTATACTCTGGAAGCTTCATATATTGGTTATGATGTGCAAAGGATTACAGATGTTAAAGTATCTGTAGACCAAAGGACGAAAGTAAATTTTGCTTTAACTGTTACAAGTGAAATTAAAACTGAGGTTATAGTAATTCAAGCAGAGAGAAAAGGAATTGATGTAGAGCAAAGCGGAAGAATTATTGAAACTCAACAAATCGTCAATACCGGTATTCGTGGTGTAACTAATATTGCATCAAAAACTGCCGGTGTTATTCAAGATGATAGAGGTGGTTCTCTGAATATCAGAGGTGGTAGGTCTAATGAAAATATTATTATCGTTGATGGTGTCGAAACTACAAATCCATTAGATGGTTCATCAAGAGCATTTATTCCAAACAACTTAATGCAAGAAATTACAGTATTAACTGGTGGTTTCGGTGCTGAATACGGTAATGTTCTCAGTGGTGTAATCAATGTTTCCACCAAAAGTGGGACAGATAGATACACAGGTTCTATAGAAGCTATCACAGATGAATTTACAGGTAGATGGATTGATACAAGGTCTCAAGGATATAACCTCTATACAGTAACAATAGGAGGGCCTCTCATTCCTACAAAGGGATTAGCCAAAGTTATCAATTTCTTCGGTAGCTTTGAAAGACAATTTTCAAGAATCACAATCAATTCCTGGATTCTTGATAAAGTCCCTACAATAGTTCCAAATTATGATTTTAAAGGTAATGAGGGTGGTTATTATTCATGGAATGGAAGATTAAACATTAATCTTACAGAGATTCAAGATGCAAATATACCATTTAATTTCAGATTTGGTGGAACTTTAAACTTTAACAAATCTCGTGTTACATACGGTTCAAATGTTTTACAAAACTGGTGGAAAAACCCAATTCAAGATGCTGATGATTATCAGTTCTTTGGAAGACTTTCTGGTCAGTTTGCAAGTAATTTCTTTTTTGAATTACAAGGAAATTACTTAAGATCATTCCAGGAAAGATATGATCCTGACCATAAAGATAATTTTGTAAGATATGGAGATACAAATTATAATCCTGGATTGAATAAATACTACCAGGGTGCAGGTCAAGGAAAAGTTTTAGGTACAGACCCAAGTACTGCATATCTTTATAGATTCCCATATGCTGTTATTGATTATTATGAAAAGGTTGATGTTAGTTATATAGGTGGAAAAGTTGATGCAACCTGGGCTATTCTTACAAAGAAGTTTGGTGACCATGAAATAAAATTTGGTGGTGAATATAAATACCATACTTTAAAGAAAATATCAATTTATCCATCTGTAACTGCAGATCTTTCTATTTCAAATCCACTCGATAGATGGTATGGAACTAATACAGGAAGATTAAAAACCTATGGTTATCAGATTATAGATCCATTGAGCGGTACTTTAATAGCTGCAGGTGATGATGCAAAGCATCCAATAACGGGTGGCTTTTACATAAGAGATAAAGTCAGTTTTGCTGACTTCAATTTCAATGGAGGTTTCAGAGTTGATTTCTTTGATGTAAATACAAAAGTATTTAAATCATTAGAAACTGATATAACAGGAGATGATGGTGTAGTTGCATCTGATGACGATTTTGTAGATAGTAAAATGGATTTCTTCCTTTCACCAAGACTTGGATTCTCATTCCCAATTACAGATAAAACTATATTCGTAGCTCAATATGGAAAGATGGTGCAAATGCCACAGTTGACATTCTTGTATGTTAATCAGGCGACACTACAAAGATTCTTAACAACTGCATTGCAAGATGTTATTGAAAATGCATCATTAAAACCAACCAGATTAACACAATATGAAATAGGATTTAAACAGAAAGTAGGTGATTACATTGACTGGGGTATTACTGCATTTTACAAAGAATCACTTGACCTGATTGGTGCAGCAAGAATAAAAGCAACTCCAGATGGAAAAGTACCTGTAGGATTTGTAGCATTTATGAATTCTGATTTTGCTATTTCAAGAGGATTAGATTTCTACTTTAGTATGAGGAGAACAAACAGACTTGCTGTTGATATTGCTTATACACTTTCTTATGCAAGTGGAACTGGTTCAGATCCATATTCAAAGTGGTCTCTCGCAAATGATCCTACTCAAGAATTACCACAATTTGTCTATGCACTTGATTATGACCAAAGACATACAGGAAACATTAACCTTGATTACAGGTTTGGAAATGATGATGTCCCATCAGGTATTCTTGGTGATATTTTAAGAAATATGGGATTAAATGTACTTTTCAGTTTCAATAGTGGCAGACCATATACAAGATACACAGTTGCTACAACCACAACAGGAACCGATGGTGGAATTGTTCTATCTGCTAAAAATGAATTATATAAGGATTGGAATTTCAGATTAGATATGAGATGGGATAAGACAATAAAAATATATAAAGCTTATTTGAATCTGTATGTTTACATTATCAATGTATTAAATACAGAAATCGTAACTTATGTATTCCCTGGTACTGGAAAGCCAGATGATAATGGATATTTACAAACTCCAAGTGGAGCAAGTAACTGGAATACAAATCCCATATTCAGAAAATATTGGCCTGAAAGGATAAAGTTCTTTAGCAACTGGGGTCCACCCAGACAGATTAGATTTGGTGTTAATTTAAGTTTCTAAAATTATATTAACGAAATTTTTTAAAAAACAAATTGTATAAAAGGAAATGAAATTAAAAATAACAAAAGTACTGGCATTATTACTAATTGTATTAATAAGCAGTACAGCATTTTCATTACCAAGAAGAAACCCGACAGGAAGAGACCCCTTTGTTAATAGAGTTCAAACTGATATTCCATTACAGTATCTCTTTTTAGATGGAAATAATATCAGTGCAATATTTTACAACTGGGGAATCTTTGACCAGGACCCAAGAACAACAAACTCTCCTGGGTTTGAGTGGCCGAAAGGGTCAGGGAAACATGCCTGTTTTACTGCGGGTTTATGTATTGCTTGTATGATAGATACATCAACTGTGCCAGGAGTTCAAAAATATGCTATGGGACAGGTGATGGCTTCATACAGGGGTGAATATACACCTGGTTATGTAATTCACGGTGTTACCCCAATACCTCAAAGAGGTGCTGATTACAAACTTTATAAAGTAAAATCAAGTGATAATGCGTATAATAACCCGGACTGGGCAAATTGGGGATTAATGGTACCATTTGGTGCTCCATTTGTTGATGTGAATAATGATGGTCAATATGATCCTCTTGTTGACATACCAGGTATGAAGAATGCTTCACAAACAATTTTTATGACCTGCACTGATGCTTTTGAAGACCAGAAGAATCCTGGTGAAGGTTTCGGTGGTGGTGTATATAACCCAAAACTTTATGCTGAAATCCATTT
>JAOADD010000074.1 GCA_026417495.1 Ignavibacteria bacterium | reverse complement strand
ATTTAACAATAGTCATGTATTTAAATCCACAAATTCTGGTAATAATTGGATCGATATTACAAATAATCTTCCAAATGTTCCACATCAATGTATAGTTATAGATCCATTGTATCCAAATAATATTTATGTTGGTAATGACCTTAGTGTCTATGTATCAACTAATGGAGGTCAAACATGGGGAGAATACAGAACAGGAATGCCATACTCTCTAGTATTTGACTTAACAATATCATATCCAAATAGAAAATTAAGAGCAACTACCCATGGTAATGGTGTATGGCAAAGAAATTTAGTAAGTATTCCATCAAAAGTTATCTCTAACGAAAATATTCCTGATGATTTCAATTTAGAACAGAATTATCCAAATCCATTTAATCAAACAACTGTGATAAGTTTTCAACTTCCTGTGAGTAGCAGAGTTAATATAAGGATATTTGACATTACGGGTAAAGAGATTGAAACTATTTTAGATGAATATAAAAATGCGGGAATATATAAGATATTTTTTAATGCAAAAAACCTTTCAAGCGGTATATACTTTTATCAAATGCTGGTTAATGAAAAAATATTTATCAGAAAAATGATATTTATAAAATAATACAAAACACTTGTGAGCATCTTTTAACCACTGAATGAAACAATAATATCCCAATTATTAATGAAAAGACTGTGAGTAAAGAAGGGAAAGTAAAGTTATATTTATTTTTATTAATCATATATTCAATAATAATTCGCATAATATTAGCTTCTATAGTTGAATTAAGCAATGATGAGGTTAACTACTGGCTATATGCAGTATATCCAGATTTAAGCCACTTCGATCATCCTCCAATGGTTGGATACTTAATAAATATATTCACATTGAATCTATCATTTCAAAGTGAATTTTTTATTAGATTACCTTCTATAATAATTGGAACATTAAACACGGTATTAATTTTCTATATAGTCAGAAAATTAAAAAATGATATTGCAGGTTTTTATGCTGCAGTTCTATACAATTCTTCTCTTTATTGCTTTGTAATAGCAGGAATTTTTATTATGCCTGATACACCTTTATTACTATTCTGGTTACTTGCAATAATATTTTCAATAAATTCTTTCAATAATGGTGAAATATCAACACCGTCGAAAAGAAATATTTTAATAGTAGGTGTTTTTATAGGTTTTGCTATGCTTTCGAAATATACTGGTTTATTCTTATGGATAGGAATAATTTTATATATTATAATTTACGATAAAAAATGGTTAAAAATTAAAGAAACTTATATTTCTCTGATTTTAACATTAATAGTATTTTCTCCCGTAATTATATGGAATTTAAAAAACGATTTTATAAGCTTCACTTTTCAATCTGGTAGAGTTGGAATATTACAGTCAGGATTGAAACCAGAATACATTTTAACAGAAATTTTAGGAGAATTCTTTTATAACAATCCCATAATTTTTATTCTGTCAATTTTGTCATTAATCTATTTCTTTAAATCTAAAGAATTAAAAAAAGATAAGAACATTATACTAATTCTACTAACAAGCTTACCTATTATATTAACTTTCATATTATTTTCACTTACTAAAAGGACACTTCCGCATTGGAGCGCTCCAGGATATACAGGTCTGCTAATTTTAATTTCGATAGTAACTTACGAAAAAATAAAATTTAAAGAAAAAAACATCTATCTACCTAAATCAATTCTCTCTGCATTTATACTTTGTTTTGTAATTGTCTTACTTGCAGCAATTCAAGTTAAGACAGGAATTATATATAAAGATGAAAAACATAAAGATGCCATAAACCTTGGAAAAGATGATGTATCGCTTGATTTATATGGGATGAGTCAATTAAGAGATGAATTTATAAAGATTGCTATTAACGATGTAAAATACAAGATAATGAATCCAGATTATTACATTATTTCATTCAGATGGTTCCCTGCAGCTAATTTCGATTATTATATTTCAAGATACATAGGGAAAAAAACATACGCATTTGGTAGTATAGAAAGTATAAGAAATTACTATTTCATTAATGAAAAGAAAGGTGAATTACCAATTGCGAGTGATTGTTATTTTATTTGTTCCTCAAGAGATTATAAGCATCCATCCGAAATATACAAAGATTATTTTAGTAATATTTCTCTTCCAGACACTATAAAGATATATCGAAACAATGAAAATGTAATGAACTATTTTGTCTTTAGATTACGTAATTTAAAAAAGAACCTAAAATCGTTATACTAATTAATCTCCCCTTCTATACTTTACATATCTGATAGCAAGTGACACAGCAATAATAATAAAAATATAAAATAATTTATTTATTACAGTTTTTAGGATGTCAACTTTTGCATGCTCTTTTTGAGGAGGGAACATATCTTCATATCTAATCACAGGATTTAAGTACATTTTTGTGCTATCATAGTATGTAATTTCAGTCCTAACATAAGAATCATTGTTATTCACATTATAAAACCCACTATCAGAATCATTCACTATTTTATTTACCACACCATATTGTCCGATAAATTTTATTTCCTTTGCTTTCTTACTTACTTTTACAATAATAGTATCTCCTTTCAGCTTACAAAATTGTAAAGATGGAATCTCGTTTAATTTCATTAATTTAATACCGAGACTATCAAACATAGTTGCTCGCCAATCTATTGCATATGCTTTTCCTTCTTTTATTGAATTAATAATTTGATCTTTATTTTTAGTAGCGGAATTAATCATAGTAAAACATCTTCCTGTTTCATAGGGAGCGGTCACATCATGCAAATCATCATTTGCAATTAAATATTTCAAATGCCCTGCTGATAAAGCTGCATCCCAATATTTAGTTGACACTCTATCATATCTTAATATTTCAACACAATCGTAATCTGTCAAATACTCAAAGTCCTGCTCAGAAAAAGCATTATACATATTAGGATGAACAATAGCTACAATATTTTCTGGTTTTTTTAAAATCTTTAACAGAAATTGTTTGTTACTTAATGTTTGAATTAGAAAAAAATCTAAAAAGTTCACATTCTCACTTCCAATAACAAGATAATGTATTTTAAAGAGTCCATATCCATGTTCATATGCAGGGATAAGAGAGATTGAATCATTGTATAAATTTAATATTTTCATATAGTTTGAAATTCCCATAACATCGTAACCCAATAATTTATATACATGTATAATAGTATCTGCACTACTATTTTTTCCCCTTGTTAATCCAAACCAAACATTTGAATGGCTATGAAAATTTGCTTTATACCAATTAGAAGTGCCTAAATTTTCATAGGGATTATGCAAATTTTTTCCAGAAAAAATTGTCTTATCAGGAAAATCATATACAGGTGAGATAAGATATGGTATTAACACTGCAATTAAGAACAGTAAAAATAATACAATTAAAACTCTTTTTAAAAACTTTAATATAATAATAATCTTACCTTTTAATTTTATGTGGTATTTAGATTAATTTTAATTTTATCAAACATTTTTTAACTCTTTCAAAACTTTTTTCTATATCATTATCAAGCCCAACAGAAAACCGAACAAGACCTTTTCCAAGTCCTATTTTCTCCTGTTCTTCTTCAGGTATTTCAGAGGATGTGCTATGGCTTGGAGCACTGAAAAGAGTTTTAAAATAACCAAGACTTACAGCAAGATATCCAACTAACTCCTGTTGCATCATTTCCATCAATCTATTTGCCTTTTCTCCATCACCAACATCAATAGTAACCATCCCTCCAAATCCAAATCCTTCATTCATAAAAGATTTTAGGACTTTGTTCCCATTATGATTTTCAAAACCAGGATAATAAGTTTTAATTCCAAGTTTTTGAAATTGTTCTGCAAAGTAAGCAGCGTTTCTACTGTGTCGTTGAATTCTAATATGCAACGAATGAAGATTCTTGAGAATACTGGCAGCTCTAAAACTATCTAATACTGCACCAAGTAACATACTTGCTCCAGAATTTACATCATTTAATGAATTAATAAATTCTTTTGTTGAACAAATGCAACCTGCAACACAATCACTTGTACCATTAATAAATTTTGTCATACTATGAATAATAACATCCGCTCCACAATGTGCTGGAGTAACAATCATAGGTGCAAAAGTATTATCAACAATAAGTTTTATATTATTCTCTTTAGCAATTTTTGATAATTCAGGTAAATTTGCAACTTCTAGCAATGGATTACTGATTGTTTCACAATAAATTAGTTTTGTTTTTTCATTAATTGCAGATTTAACTTCTTCAAGATTAATAATGTTAACAAAATTAACTTTAATTCCAAACTTTGGTAGAAAATTTTTGAATAATGCATAAGTCCCACCGTAAATAGTTCTCCCAGAAACAATTTCATCACCCTGATTACAAATCTGCATAATGGTACAATTAATTGCCCCCATACCTGAAGCAGCAACTTGAGCTGATTCCGTATCTTCCAATCGAGCTAATGCCATAGATAAGTATTTATTAATGGGATTCCAATGCCTCGAATATAGAAAACACCCTTCAATTTCATGTTCAAATATTTCCTCCATTTTTTCAGGGTTAAGAAATGTATATGTTGATGAATCCGTAATAGATGGATTAACATCTCCGAATTCACCAAACACTAAATAATCCTGTATTGCTTGGCTAGGGTCAAATTTTTTCATATTTATTTTACAGTTTAAAGTTACTAAAAATGAACAAATTTAAAATAAATTATGTTTTGTAAATATACAAATTTATCTTAATAATTAAACATAAATAAATATGAAAAATTCAAATAAAAACATTATATTACTTTCAGTATTCGTAATTTTATTAGCTATATTTAGTCTCAATTGCGGAAAAAGTGAAAAAGAAGTAAAAATATCTAATACACAGGACAAAGTAGCCGAAATTAAAGAAGGAAATAAAATATATAAACTCGATGTTAAAGAAAGTGAAATACAATGGATTGGAAAAAAGGTTACCGGACAACATAATGGCTTGATCAAATTCAAAGATGGACAACTTGCTCTTGACAATGGTAAAATATCTGCAGGGAATTTTACTGTTGATATGAACAGTATTTCTTGCTCTGATTTAACAGATGCTAATTTGAATGCAAAACTTGTTGGACATCTTAAATCAGAAGATTTCTTTTTAGTACAAAAATTTCCTGAGTCAAAATTTGAAATCATAAACTTAAGCGAAATTAAAGAATCAAATGAAAAAGGTTTCAATTACAATGTAACGGGTAAGATGACAATAAAAGACTCTACAAAAACAATTACATTTCCTGCTAAAATAAAATTAGAAGAAAATCTTATCATAGCAGAAGCTGATTTTGAGATTGATAGAACAGAATTTGGAATTAAATACGGTTCTGGAAAATTCTTTGAAGGATTAGGTGATAAAATGATTAGAGATAATTTCAACTTAATTATAAAAATTGTAGCAAAGCCTTAATAAAATGTCAATTATTACAAAAGAAATAATTGAGAAAGCTTATACATACAGTGAATATGTTGATTTAATAAATTCCTTACTCTCAGAAAATAAAACTACTGGTTTAAATCAAACATCTGAATATATTGAATATACACGATTAAACTTACAGAGAATGTTAAGGACTGAAAAAACATTTCAAATTAATAGTGACTTGAAAGATACATTGAATAGATTAGAGAGAAAGTTTATTTGGATTGTTTTGACTGAAGCATGGTGTGGAGATGCAGCGAACATAGTTCCTGTATTAGCAAAAATTGCTGAAACTACTTCTAATATAACTTGTAAGTTTTTATTAAGAGATTCAAATCCAGATATAATGGATAAATATCTAACAAATGGTAAAAGAGCAATACCCAAATTAATATGTTTAGATGGAAATACACTTATTGAACTGGGTGCATGGGGACCAAGACCTATGATTTTACAGGAAAAGATAAATTTACTAAAAGCAGACCCGAATTATTCAGTTACGGAATTACAAAAAGAGATACAACTTTGGTATTTCCAAAATAAAACTGAAGAAATTCAAAAAGAAATATTAGAAAATATAAAAAAATGGAATTCAGCATAATATGAAAATAAAAGTATATAAATCAGATTTAAGAGGCTCTGCCGATTACGGCTGGCTTAAAACTAAACATACATTTAGTTTTAACTCCTACTTTGATTTAGAAAAAATGAACTTCGGAGCACTAAGAGTTCTGAATGATGATATTGTTCAACCAGAAAAAGGGTTCGGAATGCACAGGCATGATAATATGGAAATAATCACTATACCACTTTATGGTTCTCTAAAACACAAAGATAGTGAAGGGAATGAAACTGTTATTAGAGAGTCGGAAGTTCAAATTATGTCAGCAGGTTCAGGAATAGAGCACTCAGAATATAATGCATCTGATAAAAATCCCGTCAATTTTTTACAAATTTGGATTTATCCAAAAGAAAAAAATATTAAACCAAGATATCAAAAAAAATCATTTAATTTAAAAAACTCGCTAAATACTTTAATAACTTTAGTTTCACCTGATAATAAAGAATCTTTATATATAAATCAAGATGCATATATATATTATGCTAACTTACAAAAAAATAAGTCTATAAAATACAAAGTAAGGATTAAAAATAATGGAATCTTTATTTTTGTAATATCAGGTGAAATCGCTATAAATAATAGTATTTTTAATGAGAAGGATGGAATAGGTATAGAAGGAGAAGAAGAACTTAAAATCAAATCAATAACTGATTCAAAAATATTACTTATTGAGATACCATTAAAAAATTTTAAAAATGGAGATATATATGGGAAAAAAATTTAATATAATTGCTTTTGCAGGCAGTTTAAGAAAAAGTTCATATAATAAATATTTAATCAATAACATAAAAAAATTAGGGATAGAAAAGCTTAATATTGAAATTATTGATTTAAAGGATATACCGTTGTATAATGAAGATGTTGAAAAAGAAGGTCTCCCTGAAGCAGTGGAAAAATTACGGAATAAAATTTCTGAAGCTGATGGTGTAATAATAGCAACACCCGAATATAATTATTCATTTTCAGGAGTATTAAAAAATACAATTGATTGGATATCAAGACCTCCGAATCAACCACTAAATGGTAAACCACTTGCTATTGTAGGAGCTTCAATGGGACCATCAGGTACTATTAGAGCACAGTTACACTTGAGGCATTCTTTAATTTATCTGAATCCAATAATATTAAACAAACCTGAGATTTTTGTTCCTTTCGCTCATGAAAAATTTGATGTTGATGGTAATTTGAAAGACGAAGATACGACAAAGTTTATCAAAATGTTTATTGACTCTTTTTATCAATGGATTAGGAAAATCAACTGCATTTCAGACTAAATAAAATTTTAATAAATTATACCTGTAATAAATTTATCAAACTGATTATATGACGGGTATAATTTTAGGTAGCTTAGTGTTGAGTATAACACACGCATTGATACCAAATCACTGGTTTCCTATAGCTGCAATTAGTCGATCTGAAAAATGGAGTAAATCTGAATCAATTAAAATAACATCTTTTATCGGTTTCCTTCATACACTAAGTACAATTATTTTTGGCATACTGGTTGGGTTTATAGGTTTAAGATTAAAGGAGTTAGGTGAAATTTCAGAGCACCTCGCTCCTATTGTTTTAATCTTATTCGGACTTTTCCTAATTTTACTACAAATAATTAGAAAAGGTAAACATCAACATCATACCATAACCTCTGAATCTTTCAATCAAAATGTTAATAAATCAAAATACGCGATTGTGACTTCGTTAGGTATTATGATGTTTTTTTCCCCATGCATTGAAATAGAAGCTTATTATTTTACGGTAGGTACAAATTTGGGCTGGATAGGAATTTTTATTTTATCAATAATATACTTGACAATAACACTCATCATGATGGTTATTCTAGTTGAACTAGCAAGATCTAGTCTCGAAAAACTGAATAAAAAATTACACGGATTAGATAAATATGAAAGAGCTGTTAATGGGGTGATTTTAATTGTCCTTGGGATTGTGCAATTTATAATTAAACATTAATAAATGAAAACAAAATTTACTCTGTTGATTTTAATTTTACTTTTTGTTATTTCATTACCAATAATAATATTTTTCAAATCAAAGGGTTTTTCGGTTACCTTAATACATCCTTACGATAGTATATTCGTTTTTTGTGATTTTCCAGTTTCTCTTGCTGCATCTCCTTTTGATGATTTCTCAGAAATAGAAATAAAAATCAACGGTAAAACCGCAGACAATATTAACATTGAAAATATATCCACAATAAGAATAGGAAATGTAAGATTGATAAATCTACCTGTAAAAATTTCCAATTTTCAATCTGGGGAATATAAAATTGAGTTTATATTTAAAAGGGATTTTTTTGCTCTAAACAAATCTGCTAATTTATTTGTAACTTACTTCAAATTATCAGAGAATCCAAAAAAAGCCAGTGATGATAACATAGAAAAAGTAAAAAACTTCCTGAGTAAAGACGCACCAGAATTTACTGACTATTTAAGAAAGGCAAGAGAGTTCATAAAAGATTGGAGAAAAAGTAAAGAATATTTATCTGAAAAAGAGAAAATAAAGGAAGCAAATGTCCCTGAAGAAATTAGAAAAAATTTTATTGAACTAATAGACAATATTGAAATAGATACAAACACTTTAAAAATTAATAACTCGGCAAACTATTTTAATTATATTTTATATGAAAAGGGATATCCTTTCTTCATCAATGTTTTAGATATTTGGAAGAAAAGTTCTTCTTTAAGATGTTTGACTTTATATTATAAAATTATTGATACACTAACAATAGGCAACGATTTGGAAAAAAAAGAAACCGTATATATACTTGAAAGAATAGATAATATAAAAAGAAAAGAATTATTTATTGGAATACTTCAAGAAAACTCACCTTTCACTGTGATATTGAACGATATAAATGACAGAATTACTCAACAATTTGAAAATGTTATATCAGAAGATTTATCTTTATCCACAAGACAAATAAGAGAATTTTCTCGTTATTACATAAAAGATGACTCAGAAACTAGAATCATTAGAGAGGAAATACTAAAAGAATTTAATAATTATAAAAAAAGTCTGGACAATGCACCTTCTGACCTAATTAAAAGAATTATGTTACATAATTCCGCTTTGCATGAAGGTAAACATCTTATAGATTATAAAAATGGGTTCCCTTATTCAAGTTGCATTTCAGAAATATTACCTGCTTTCTTTGGTAGTGACATAAAAGATGCAAAAAATTTAAGAATTTCTGATATACAAGACATTCTTTATACCATAACGGATATAAATCCAGAATTTTCCGCCTATATGTATTCACTTGCTTATGCAAAGGGATGTAAAAAATTCACTTTATTAGAGTTATTATCATTCATAACAAATAAATACACACAAAATACGGAGTATGATTGGGCAGCTAAATTAATCTTTACAAAAATAGCAGAGAAAAACGGATTTGACTATCATGATTTGCTAAATCAACAAAGTAAAAATAATGAAAGGGAATGGACTGAAGTCTTCAAGAAATTAATTGTTCTTCCAGTAGAAAAAATTCAGAGAGATTCTGATGAAATTCTAAAAGAACAATTTAAACAATGAAGTTAAAATTACTCTTTATCCTGATTACTGTTCTAACTATCGCACTTTGCATAGGAATGTTTTTAATTATTAATGAGATATCAAAGGAACGAAATATTAATTTTAATCATCTAGATGAGGATTATAAAAATGCAATAAGTGCACTAAATAATAGAGAATATGATAAATGTATAAAACTTCTATCTAAATACCTATCAACATATCCAAACGATGCTCATGCATACTATTTCAGAGGAAGAGCAAATTTACAATTAGGAAATTATACCTACGCAGTAGAAAATTTTTCAAAAGCAATAGAACTACAACCTGATAGTTTAATTTATTATGAAAATAGAGCAGAAGCATATTTATTAAATCAGTCATACCAAGATGCTATCAAAGATATCCAGTTAATAAAACAAAAAATGAATGAAACAGCAGAAATTTCGGAAATACTCGGAGAAGCATATTATAATATTGGAATTGATGAAGTAAATAATAAAAGATACAAAGAAGCAATAGAATATTCTTCTAAAGCAATAGAACAAAACCCTAAAAAAGCTAAATACTATTTTTTGAGAGGTTGTGCTTACGAATTTTTGAAACAGTATGAATTAGCAATTGAAGATCTAAAACAGGCGATATATTTAGACCCAACTATATCTGATTATTACACAGAAATAAGTCAATGTTATTTTGAATTAAAAAATTATAATAAAGCAATTGATTACCTTAATACTTCTATTGAATTAAATTCTAAAAATCACTGGGCATATTATTTAATCGGATTATGTTATTATAAAAAAGGAAATTTACAAAAAGCTTTATTAAATTTCACAAATGCTTATAATATAAAAAACAATAAGGATGAATATATCTATGCAAGAGGAAATGTACATCTTAAATTAAAAATGTATGATAAAGCAATATCTGATTATAACATTGCCCTATCGTTAAATCCATCAAACGCAAATGCATATTTTAATAGGGGTATGGCATTTTTAAGCAAATCAGATTTCGATAGAGCAAAATCTGATTTAAAACAAGCAAAAAAGTTGGATCCATCACTTTCCAAAGAAGTTAACTCGATACTTAACTCCCTACCTTAATCCTATCTATTCACCAATTATAGTAATTACTAAATGTCTACTACCACCATAGTTCCTATGTTCACATAAATATATTCCTTGCCATGTACCAAGATTAAAATTTCCATTTTTTATCGGGATAATAACACTACTCCCAATCACTGTAGATTTTATATGAGAAGTCATGTCATCAGCTCCTTCAAGTGTATGTTCATAATAATCAGCATCCTCGGGTACTGATATATTAAAATATTTTTCCATATCACTTCGAACAGTAGGGTCTGCATTTTCATTAATTGTCAATGATGCTGATGTGTGTTTTATAAATATATGCGCAATACCAGTTCTGAATTCTTTCAATTCAGGAATTTTATTTAATATTTCATTAGTTATTAAATGAAATCCTCTTGTTCTAGGAGTAATTGAAATTTCTTTCTGATATATTTTCATTTTATCGAAAGATTATTTACCAATACAAAATTTAGAGAAAATATAATTTAATATTTCATCATTTGTAAACTCACCTGTAATCTCTCCTAAATGATTTGCAGCGTTTCTAAGGTCAACGGAAATGAATTCTCCTGTCATTCCAGAATCAATTGAATCTATTGCTTTATCAAGAGAATCAACAACCTTTTCAAGACACTTCTTATGTCTAATATTAGTAAGAACAAGTTCACTTTTATATTGTGAGATTTGAAGATAAGAAAATTTTTCAACCATAATTCTCTTCAAATTATCTACTAAATCAAGGTTATATATTGATACAGGAATACCTTTTTTAGCACTAATTTCTTCAAATGAAATTTGCATTTTTAGGTCGGTCTTTGTAAAACACAAAATAGAGTTTTCTACTTTGAAATTCTCTGTGAAATAATTGTAATTTTCCTCTATATCAGAAATAGATTCGGTAGAGTCAATTAGAAAGAGTATTAAATCAGCTTCTTTAATTTTTTCATAACTTCTTCTTACACCTTCTGATTCAATTTCATCCTTAGTAAACCTTAAACCAGCAGTATCTATTAGATTAAAGAGAATTCCATTGATAATAAGATTTTCTTGTAAATAATCTCTTGTTGTTCCAGGTAAATCACTTACAATAGCTCTATCGGAACTCAAAAGAACATTGAATAAAGAAGATTTTCCACTATTTGGTTTTCCTGCAATAACAAGATTTAAACCATCTCTTATAATTTTACCTTCAATAAAAGAATTTAATAATTTGTTAAATTGTTTTTTTAATTCTAAAATTTTTTCTTTCAAATCTTTCTTTTTAATAAACTCCAAATCTTCTTCTGAAAAATCCAGCTCAAGTTCTATTAGAGAAATTATTTTTATTAGCTCTTCTCGAGCACATCTTATAAAATTTGATAAACTCCCTTCAAGTTGGTTTAAAGATGCTTTATAAGCTAAATCAGTTTTAGACTTAATTAAATCAGCAACTGCTTCAGCTTGTGCTAAATCCATTTTACCATTTAAAAAAGCACGCTTCGTAAATTCACCGGGTTCTGCAAGTCTTGCACCATTTTCTAATATTAGAAGTAATATCTTTCTTGTAACAAAAACACCACCATGACAGGATATTTCTATTAAGTCTTCTCCTGTATATGAATTTGGTTTTTTATATATAAAAAGTAATACTTCATCAACAACCTGGTCACCATCGTAAATGTAACCGAAATGTATCGTATGTGACTTTTGTTTAGAAATATCAAAATAATCTTCTAATTTTTTCCCCTTACGAAAAATCTTCTGTATTATTTCAAAAGATTTTTCCCCTGAAATTCTTAAAATAGAAATAGCGGATTCGGATAAAGCAGTTGAAATAGCAACTATTGTATCAGGGTTATACAGCGTCATCGCTATATAAATTTTGTTTAATAATTAACCATATAAATACTGGTGCACCAAAAAAAGAAATTATTATACCCGCTGGTAGTTCTGCAGGTGCAATTATCAATCGAGATATAGTATCAGCTATCACCATAAATAATGCTCCAAGAAGAATACTACAAGGGACAGAATATTTATAATCATAACCAATTATTATTTTGGAAATGTTTGGAATAATTAATCCAATGAAAGAAAGAATCCCCGCAACAGATACTGCTGAAGCGGCAAGAAACGAAGCGATGATAATCGCAATTTTTTGTGCTACTTTAAGATTCAATCCAAGAGATAAGGAAAGCTCTTCTCCAAGCCCTAAAACATTCAACTCTTTAGAGAATAAAAATGCTGCGATAAGTCCAATTATAACGAAAAATAAAGTCATTAAGAATTCATCCCACCCCCTTCCAGAAAGTCCTCCACTTAACCAAAAAAGAATTTGTGAAGCATTATTACCTGAAATTAATAAAAGAAATCCATTCAAAGATGATAGAAATGCACTAATCGCAACACCAGCTAAAATAATTTTATTTGAAGATATAAAATTAGTATACCTACAATTCAAACCTTTAGCTATAAAATACACAAAAGATGTTGCTATCAGGGCAAAAACAAAAGAAATAGGAGTGATAAAATAAAAAGGTATAGAAAAAGGAAGCAAAAACATGCAAATAGCACCAAATCCTGCTGCGGCTGATATACCAAGCAGACCTGGTTCAGCAAGATTATTTTTAAGTAATGACTGTAGAATCAAACCAGAACAAGATAATGAAGCACCTACTAATACTGCATTCAGAACTCTCGGTAAGCGGATGTCGAATATTATTTTACGATATAACTCATCACTCTTAAAAAAAGAGTTATATAATTCTATTATGGAAATTGGGACACTTCCTAAAATCAAAGATATAATTATACTGAAAATTAAAGAAATAAATATTAAAATTAATATTTTAATTCTGTATTCCAAAAATATGTTATTTTAAGTAATTTAATCTTACTAAACTTTAATTTTAATGAATAAATTTGGTTCTTTCAGAATAAAAATAGCTCTTCTAATCGCTGGTGTTTTAATAGCACTCGGCATTTTATTATACACCCAAAGTATCATTAATAAAATAAGGGCAAGAGAATCTCAAATAGCAGAACTATTTGCTAAATCAATAGAATATACAGCAAATGATACAAGTCTCACTGGAGAATACGCTTTTATCTTTAATGAAATTATTTTGCAAATAGACTTCCCTATTGTAGCTACTGATAGAGAATACAAAAGAGTAGATTTCTTTAAAAACATTGATGTAGACACTACCTTACCAAAAGAGAAATTAAACTCCGTATTGTTAGAATTAGCAACTGATTTAGCAAAAAACAAACCACCCATAAAAGTTAGTTATCAGGATTCTATACTATTAAATCTTGTACATTATGGTGAATCTGATTTAATTCGGAAATTAAAAATACTTCCAATTCTAGAACTTCTTATCGGTGGATTTTTCATAATTATTGGATATATAGGATTTTCATATATCAAGAAGCATGAACAAAGTAGTATATGGGTAGGATTATCGAAAGAAACTGCCCATCAATTAGGCACCCCATTATCATCACTATTAGGATGGTTGGAAATCTTGAAAAGTTCAGAGATAAAAGACTCAACAAGTAAAGAAGTAATAAAAGAAATTGAAAACGATCTAGAGAAGTTAAAGAAAATTGCAAGTAGATTTTCAAAAATCGGCTCCACCCCTGAACTTAAGAACGAAAATATTAAAGAATTAATAAAAGAAGTGACACAATATTTTGAAAGAAGAATACCAAGTCTTATTAAAACAGATGGCAGTACAGAAAAGAAAATATCGATTGAAATAAATAGTCCAGATGAAATATATGCTAAAGTAAATAAAGATCTATTTGAATGGGTAATTGAAAACATGCTTAAAAACTCAGTGGACGCAATAGACAAAACATCAGGAAAAATTATTTTCAATATTTACAAAAAAGAAAAAGATATAATAATAGATATTAAAGATAATGGTAAAGGAATTGATATTAAGTTTCGTAAAGACATTTTCAGACCAGGGTACTCTACAAAGAAGAGAGGTTGGGGATTAGGACTAACTCTTGCAAAAAGAATTATTGAAGATTATCACAAAGGTAAATTGACACTGGTGGAATCAATTGTTGATAAAGGAACAACTTTTAGAATAAGGTTGAAAGAAAATTAAAAAAATACTTGAGAAGAATTAAAGAAATATTAGACAGGACAATTGAAAAAATTAGAATTTCCATTAATAAATTCTTTTATAATGATTATATAATAATTTCATTTTTACTTTTAATTAAAATCTTATTTCAAGCAATCATTCTTCTTTCAGGTTATAAATGGATGTCTGCTGATGATTACTGCAGAACTGTAATTTCTTATGAATGGTTACAGCAGCCAAGGATATATTCAGGAGTCTGGTTGTCTATGCATTTCTGGATAAATGGTTTTGTAATGATGTTCATTAAAGATTTATTTACAGCAGCTACATGTGTTAATTTTGTTTTTTCTACATTTACTCTCATCTTCTTTTTTAAAGTTGTTCAAACTACTTTTGACAGAAAAATTGCTTTTTGGGCAAGTATTATTTTTTCTCTATTCCCATTTCAAGTATGGTTAAGTATTTCAGGACTTCCAGAATCCATATCATACTTCTTTATTATATCTAGCTTATATTATTTTATTAAATGGAAAAAAGAAAATAATATAAAATTTTTAATAATCGCTTCTCTTTTAATAGCTTTATCAAGCGGATTTAGATATGAAGCATGGTTGTTTTGTCTTACAATTCCAGTTTTAACTTTATTTTATAGTATTAAAGAAAAAAATAATGTAAAATATATAATTCTAAATACACTTGTTTCCTGCATATCTTTTTTCGTAATAATCTGGTGGTTAATCCAAAATTACATTGATAATAAGGACATCTTCTTTTTCATAAAGGAGACCGAAAGGATTTATGCAAAATTTAATAATTCAGGATTTTTAGAAAGACTAATACAGTATCCAGTATTTCTATTTTATACAGCACCAATAACTACAATTTTCTCTTTAAAAATAATTTATGAAGTAATCAAAGAAAAACAAACTTCATTAAAAACTTGTTTTGTTCTCTTCAATCTTATACAACTATTATTCTTAATTATTCAAGGAATTTTTGGGACAGGTGGTACTAATCTGGTATCAAGATATATTATAATAAATGGAATTTTGCTTATTCCACTTGCTATTGAACAATATTTCAGGTTTAAAAGATATGTTGCAGTTTTTGCACTAACAACAACGATTGTATTATATATTATTTGGAGTTTGAATTTTCCTGTTTCTAACAGAGAGGATACTTATGAAGTTGGATATAAAATGCGATATCAAATTAAAGAAGAATTGAAAGATGAAAAAGATAAAATATATTTTGAAGAATTGTCAGGTTTTTATGATATATATACAATTCAGACACTTTCGAACGAACCCACAAGATTCATAAAAGGAAATTTACCAGAACTAGTAAAGACAGAAAAAAAATCAACTAAAAAGCAAAAATTAACCGATGAAGAATTAAATATATTGGATATAAAAAATTTCTTAGAGAAAAATAATGTATCAATTGCAATTGTAAAAAGTGAAACATATAAAAACAAACTTAAAAAAATTGCACTAAGGAATGATGAGGTTGGTGATTACAGTTTATACTATTTCCGTGAAAAAGAATCACAGATAAGCGATTCAGCATTGACAATTTTTACCCGCAATATTAAACCATTAAGTGAAAATCCTGATTTGATTAATTTCGGTAAATTACTCGCTTTAAAGGGATACAAAATAGATAATACTAATTATGGCTTGAACCCACAGTTTGTATCTCTTGACTGGGAATCAGTTAATAAGGCAATTATAGATAGTTTAGACTATGAAGAATTTGAATTAGAAAGATATAATATAATACTTGAATTACTCTCAGAGAAAAAAGATACTGTAGTACACAGAGAAGTAAAAAGAATATTCTCCGATAAAAACATAGAAGACTTAATCGATGACAATCACTTTCGAACAATAATGATAATAAAACCTTTCGCATTATTACAATACTCTATAAAAGAAATATCTAACCCTTTCGAAAGTGGAATATACTATTTGAACTTAAAAATTAGAGATAATAAATATAATACCGATTTAATAGTATATAAAGGAGATTCATTATTTAAATATTCTCCCGAAGAAGTGGAAAGGGGTATAGAGATAACAAGAGATACAACAATAAAAATTTTACCAGCAAAGAAAGAAAAATCTGATAAAGATACAGTAATAAATAGTTATAATTTAGGACAAATACTTGCCCTATTTCCCAATACCGATTTTTTTAAATTAACACAAAAAGGCAGTTTTGAACTTCGAAAAACAATATTCTTAAACGAATTTAGAATTCTTTTCTCACAGAGATACCAGGGAGACCAAATACTAAATCTAATATTTTCTGCTTTTTAATTTTACAAAATTGCAAATTACTGTATTAAATTGAATAAACAATATATTAAATTTATATTTGAAAATGATTAATTCATTAGTTGAAAAGGTTTTTTCTAAAGTATCAGGCAAAAATATTTGCATAATTGGTGATATAATGCTTGATATTTATTTGTTTGGAGATGTTTCCAGAATATCTCCTGAAGCTCCTGTACAAGTATTTGAACAAAAGACAAGTACTTCAAAACTTGGAGGCGCTTCAAATGTTGCACTTAATGTAAAAACTCTTGGTGCAAATCCTTATCTTGTTGGTGTCATTGGTAAAGATGAACATGGTAAGAAACTTATCAAAGAAATGGAAAATATTGGAATGGATACGGAAGGTATTATTCAGGTTGAAGACAGACCAACAACTTCAAAGACACGGGTAATTGCTTCCTCCCATCATTTAATAAGAATAGATTCAGAATCAAAAAGAGATATTAATAAAAACATTGAACAAAAAATTATTCAGTATATTAAAAGCAATATAAAAAAATTTGATTCTATAATATTGGAAGATTATAATAAAGGTGTGTTAACAAAATCATTAATACCAAAAATTATTGAACTTGCAAATAAAAATAGAGTTAAAATATTAGTAGATCCTAAATTTGATAATTTTTTTGAGTATCAGAATGTTTTTCTTTTCAAACCTAATAGAAAAGAATTAGAAGACGCTTTTGGGCTGAAAGCAAAAAATGATGATGAGATAAATAAATTGTGTGTCAAATTAATTGAACGAATAAATTGCAAAAACCTAGTGCTAACAATGGGAGAACAAGGAATGAAGTTATTTATGAAAACCCAAAGAGGAATTGAAAAAGAAAATATAAAAACACGAGCAAGAAAAGTTGCAGATGTTTCAGGAGCAGGAGATACAGTTATTTCTACATTATCTGTTTGTCTTTCAGCTGGAATTGATATTAAAGACGCAGTTACAATTGCAAATATCGCTGCTGGACTGGTGGTAGAAGAAGTAGGAATAGTACCTATATTTAAAGAGAATCTAATTGAATTCATTAGAAACGATAATTAGAAGAATTTCAAAAAATGTCACTTGATTTGGAAAAAATTTTAACAATCAGTAGAGAATTAAAAAAAGAGGGAAAGAAAATAGTTTTCACAAATGGTTGTTTTGATATAATTCATAAGGGGCATATAATTTATTTAAAGGAAGCGAAAAAACTTGGTGATTACTTAATTGTTGGATTAAATTCAGATGAATCAGTAAGACGCATAAAAGGTAATTTTAGACCAATAAATAAACAAGAAGATAGAGCGTTGATTCTTGAAAATTTAAAACCTGTTGATGCAGTTGTAATTTTTAATGAAGAGACACCAATAAACTTAATTGAAAAAATTAAACCAGACTTCTTAGTTAAAGGTGGAGATTGGAAAGAAAATGAAATTGTTGGTGCAGATTTTGTAAAATCCTATGGTGGAAAAGTGATAAGTATAAATTACATTGAAAATTATTCAACCACATCCTTAATTGAAAAAATAAAGAATTATTGATATTTCTGAAAAAGTGGATAAAGAAAGTCAAAATATTAAAGAAAACCCCGAGGGAATAACAAAAGATTCATCAAATAAAACATCTAATAAAAAAAACAATATAGATAAAAACCTGATTAAAAAGAGTATAATTAAAAAGTTATTTAAGTATTTCCTCTGGATTGACACTGTAATTTTCATATTATTGGTCACATTTGTAATATTATTACAAACAACATTCTTTAAAACTTGGTTACTTAAGATTGTTATAAACCAAATAAATAACAATCTCGTTTCCAAAGAAAGTTATATATATGCTGAATCCCTTGAAGGAAATATAATTACAAATCTGAAACTGAATAATGCATATATAGTTGTAAAAAATGATACACTCCTGAGACTAAAGTCAATAAATTTAAATCATAAATTTTTTAGAATATTTGATAAAGTTATAGATATTGATTATTTAGAAGTTGAAGCACCACAGGTAAATTTGACAAAGGTTGTGACAGGATTAGATACGCTGTGGAATTTCGAATACTTACTTAAACCAGAAATACCAGAAATCGATACAACTAAAAAAGAGTTTGATTGGGAAGTATATGTGAAAAATGCTGATATCAAAAATTTAGATTTTCGCTCTCTGGAATACAAGCCTTATTTAACATCAATTAGAGACTTTGCTGTTAAAGATAGCAAACACTTCAACATAAATGATTTAGATATTAGCAAAGCAAATCTTAATTTTTCAGGGAAATATACAAAATCCAACAAGTCGGTAAAAGTAAACAAGCTTACATTAGACATAAACTCATTTTTGGAATTAAAAAATTTATCATTTGAAGCAGCAATAGATAAAGATACACGGATAGAAGATTTTAAGCTTCAAACTTCAAAAACAGATATCGAAATAAACAAAATAAGTTTAGAAAACTTTTCCCCTTTTTATGGAATCGATTTTAATATAATAAAAGAAAAAAATTTCTCTTTAAACTTAAATGCTAAAAAAGTTGATTTTTCTGATATTGAGTTCTTTGTACCAGAATTCAATCAGGTAAAGGGCACATATGCTATTTCCATTAGTGCTGAAGGGAAATATGATGATTTTTACCTTAACAATTTGAATATAAATGATACTAAAAATAAAATTAATCTTGCAGGAAGAGTTACAAATCTTAGCGTTATTGAAAACTTGTATTTAAATATGAATCTAATTAACTCAGAGATTGATCCTGAAGAAATAAAAAGAAATTTAGTTGGAATTAATATACCAGAATTTTCTGGAATTGGTAAAACCACTGCTACTATCAAATTTGAAGGACAATTAAAAAATTTTTATACCAAGTTTAATATAAACTCTTCTGCAGGTTCAGCTGAAGGAGATGCAAGAATTAACTTGAACAATTCAGAACCAATTTATAAAGCAGCTGGAAGTGTAAAAAATTTAAATATTGGCAAAATCACGGGCAATCATAATAATAATTACCTAATTACATCGGAATTCAATTTAGATGGTAGAGGCTTAGATTATAAAACCATGACAGCGAAATTAAATTATAATTTATCAAATTCCATTATTGCAAATCAAAAAATAATAAAATCTGCAGGAGAAATAAGGTTAATTAGGGGACAACTAAATTTAGATGTAGTGTATGTCTCAAATATAGGTTCTGTTAATGTTAAAGGTGAAGTAGATTTTCGGAATTTTTCTGATATTAAGTATGACTTAAAAGGAGCAAGTCAAAGTTTAAATCTCTCAGCTATATCTCCTAATTTGAAAAATAGTAATCTAAATTTCGAATACAATATTAAGGGTTCTGGATTTGACCTAAATGAAATAACTGAAAAAGGAAAATTTAATCCTGATAAATTAGTTGGGGAATTTAAAGTCAATTTAGCAAGTTCAATATTTGAAGATTATTTCATCCCACCCTCACCCATATACGCAATAATATCAAATGATGGTAACACAAAGAATTTTATATTATCATCAAATTTTATAGATTTAACTTGTAGTGGAAACTTCAAAATAGAAACTATTCCCTCGATACTAATTTCTAATGTAGAAAAAATCACAAAAAAACTAAATGAGAGGTTAACATTAGATTCTTCCAACTATTCGAATTTATCACTAAATGAGTCAAAAGATTTACAATCTTCTTACCCCCTTAACATATCACAAGAGTTAAGAACTAACATAAAACTGAAAGAAAACTTTAATATAAAATATAATGCCTTAATAAAAAACTTATTACCAATTTACATCCTTACTAAAGACAGTAGCCTTTCATTTACTGGTCTTATAAAAGGAGAGTTAAAACAAACGGAAAACATTTTCGCTTTTTCATCAGAGGGAAGAATAGAGAACTTTAGATTTAGAGATTCACTTTTAAGAATTTTAAATACAAATTTCAGCTTTGATTTAACTGATTTAAATCAAAGGGATGATTATAGAGATATATACTCAAATTTATACTTAAATGCATCCGGAATATATAACAAAAGTAACAAATATGAATCATTATACTTGCAGTTTAATACTATTGATACAAACAACCTAATAACAATTAAAGGTAAAATTGACTCAAATTTCTATTTCTATACAAGAGGTAATAGTCGAGTCAGTAATAAACAATATAATTTTGCTATTGATACATTAGATTTAATTTATTTTAATTATCATTTTTCTAATCCGCAGGATTTGCTGTTGAGTTTCAAACCTGCAAATGACTCTTTGGGGACAAATGATATTGTATTTAAAAACTTTATATTAACTGATCAGACCCAAAAATTAGAAATCGGGGGAATATATTCCATAGATGGGAATAGTAATTTAAATATAACAAGTTCAAAAATTAATATTAATAAATTATTCAACTACATCTATGGTAATAATGAGGAATTAATAAAAGGAAATATTAGAAAGTTATATCTAAATTATTCTGGAACCTTTGAGAAGCCAAGTTTAATAGTGGAAATGACTACTGACCCACTATCAATTAAAGAATTCAAACTCGGCAGAATAGATGCTATAATAAATTACAATGATAACATAGCAAAATCAGAGATCGGATTTTTCAACCCGAATAACGAAGGTAAACTTTATGTGCGGGGTAACATGCCAATAATGAATCCATTTATCAAAAAAGAACTCTCAAAAGATGATATTAACTTTGAGGAAAACAAAAGTTTTTTGGAAAATGAAATTAATTTGACGATAAAAGCAGAAAATTATCAAACAAAATTATTTGAGAAATTTATTCCTGCAATATCTGACTTAGATGCAAAAGTTAATTCTGATATTTCGGTCAAAGGAAAACTTATCAGCCCTGAAATATCAGGAGAAGCAAAAATAGATAAAGGAACATTCAAACTCAAATCGACAGATGTGAAATACAACTTTGATGCAGTCTTAAATGCATCTGGACAAAAATTACTTTTAAACTATTTTAAATTATTTACTCCTGATAATGACAGAAGATTCATAAGTTCAAATGGTTATATTGATCTTACTAATTTAAAATTTAATGAAATTGATTTAATCTTTACTGGTGATGTAAAAGTACTAACTCCAGATGTAACTCGAAATGAAATAGGGGTATATGGTGATCTCATTGTGGGAGCAGGACAAATTCCAATCAGATTAAGAGGTAATTCTGACTCCATCACTTTAACAGGAACAATCGTATTAAAAAAAGGTAATATTTTTATACCTTCTCTTAAATCTGATGCATATAGTCTATATGTTGATAATATTAATTATAAGATATTAATAGATAGTTTATCTCTGATTTCTGACTCTTCTCTAATAAATATTCAATTATTAGACACATCACGAAAGCAAAATGTAATTATATTTGACCCATTTGAGTATCAAGTTACTAAAACCAAAGACACAATTGAAATAAAGAAAAAATCTAAAGGAAACTTCATATTTGACTTAAATATTATATCTGAGAATAAAATTTTCTTAAAATTTGTTGTCGATGAACAAACTCGACAAGAATTTATGGGCGAGATAGATATCAAACTATTTGCTGACAATAGAAATAAAGAATCTCCTGAAGTCAGGGGTAATGTAGAAATTGATGAAAACTCGATTTATAAGTTTTATAAAAACTTCAAAGCAAAGGGAAACATTAAATTCACGGGGGATATATCAAATCCTGATTTGAATATTGTTGCAGAATATGCAGGTAGTTCATATAATCAAGAGTTGCAGACATCAAGAAATGTAATTGTGCAACTTAATGTTTCTGGCAGACTTAAACAACCAGAACTTAAATGGAAGGTTTATGTTGATGGTTCACCAATTTCCGCAGATCCCACAGACGAAGCAATAAGTTTTCTTTTATTTGGAAAATTGAAAAGTGAATTAAATGCTTCTCAACGACTATCTCTTGTCTCAAATATTGGTGCTAATATTGGTAGTGTTTTTCTATCTACTTATTTAAATCAATTTATTTCGACTTATCTTCCTTTCATTTTAAGTACAGATATCAATTATGTAGAATCTCAAGGAGGAAATCTTGCAGAGTCAACAGACATAAGATTTACAGCAGGTTTAGGTGATGCAACAATTAGATTTGGAGGGCAAATACTTACAGATCTATCTAATACCAATTTTATGCTTGAATATCCTTTAAATAAATTATTTAAGATAAAAAGTGTATCAAAAAACCTTATATTTAAATTTGAAAGAATTATTGATCCATATTCTCAAAATACAACAACAACCTCAACAAACAATAGAACGGGTGCTTCTTTAATCTACAGAATTAAATTTTAATTATCATTAATATAGAAAAAGACATAATAAAGATTTTAAGTAAAGAATCAAAACCAATTAAGTTCAACCCACTTCTCTCAAAACTTGGTTTAGGTAGAAATAAAAAATCTAAACTTCGAAAGGAACTTAATAGATTGATAAATGATGGTCATATAAAGAGAAAAGGGAAATATTTCTATATAAATACTGACAACTATCCTAAATACGAGTCAGTTAATAATAAAATCACAAATTATGATAATACAAGCACCTTTAATTATATTACAGGAACATTAAAAAAATCTAAAGGTTATTATTTCGTTGTTCCAGATTCAAAAATTATAAAAAGAAATATCTATATAGGAAAAATTAACTTACCAAATGTACATCCAGGCGATAAAATTTTATGTAAAATACTCAATATAAACGAATATGAAAATAGATACACAGAATTATATGGTGAAATAATAAAAGTATTTGGGAAAGCAGGTGACAAAAAGGTTGAACTAATATCTTTAATTTATAAATACGGTTTTGAAAAAGAATTTAATAAGGTAGTATTGACAGAAGCGGAAAAAATAGAAAGAGATGCAAAAGCAGAATTAAAAAAATTAAAACATAAATATCCAAAAGAAAAATATAAATTCAAAGAAATTTGGGATCTACTAGATAAACATGAAGAATTGATAAAAGAAGAAAGAATAGATTTAAGGCACCTTGAGTGTTTTACAATTGATCCAGAAGATGCAAAAGATTTTGACGATGCAATTTCTATAGAAGAAATCAAAAGCACAAAAGAAAATTGTTATCTAATAGGTGTTCATATCGCTGACGTTTCTCACTATGTATTAGAAAATTCAAATATAGATTTAGAAGCTTTAAAAAGGGGAACAAGTGTATATCTTGTAAATATTGTTGCCCCAATGTTACCAGAAAAATTATCAAATGATATTTGTTCTTTAAAACAAGGTGAAGATAGATTAACATTTTCTGTATTAATTAAATTAACCAAAAGAGGAAATGTTAAAGGATATAAAATTTTCAAATCGATTATTAACAATAAAAAGAGATTTACTTATGAAGAAGCACAGAATATTATAAACGAAGGTAAAGGAACCTTTTACAACTCCCTTTTACTGCTGAACAAACTTGCTAAACTTCTAACTAAAAAGAGAATTAAAGAAGGAGCAATAGATTTTGAAACAAGAGAAGCAAAGTTTATTCTAGACAAGAATGACAATGTAAAGAAAATAATTTTTCAAGAGAGATTAGATACTATGAGACTTATTGAAGAATTTATGCTACTGGCAAATAAATGCGTAACAGAATATGTAAATGAATTATGTGAAATTGATGGGAAGAATTACCCATTTATCTATAGAGTTCATGATGAACCTGAGCTTGAAAAATTAAATGATATACAGGAATTTATTAAACAATTTGGTTATCGAGTTAACCTAAAAAATAAATCAGACATTAAAAATCTGGTAACTATTATTAAAGGTAAACCTGAAGAATATATAATCAATAACATGCTCATTAGAGCGATGGCAAAGGCAATATATACTCATAAAAATATTGGGCATTACGGTTTAGGCTTTGAAAATTATACGCATTTTACCTCACCAATAAGGAGATATCCTGATTTATTTATACATAGATTGTTAAAGCTATATATTTATGAAAGATATAAGATATCAGAAAAAGAATTCCGCCATAGGATAAGAAAATATACTAATATTATTGCGAAAGTCTGTAAAGTTTCAACTCAACAAGAGTTACAAGCTCTGAATGCTGAAAGGGATGCAATAAAACTTAAACAGGTAGAATACTTATCTAAATTCATTGGTTTTAGTTTTGAGGGAATAATTTCAGGAATAGTTAAATACGGTTTCTTTGTAGAATTAAAAGAATTTCCCGCTGAGGGACTTGTGAGGTTTCAAGACATTACTGACGATTACTATACATTCGATATAAGAAAACATTGTGCTGTTGGAAAGAGAAAGAGAAAAATATATCGTGCAGGAGACACAGTTGTAGTAACTGTTCTCCGCACAGATATAGAAACAAGAAGAGTTGACTTTGGAATTAACGAATAAGTTTTTATGATTATATTATAACCGTTATACTATTCTTCAGAAGCAGGTGGTGTAAATGTTCTTTTTGCAAGTTCTGAGTCTAGAATTAATAAACCAGGTCCCGTATCTCCTGTTATTTTTAATCTATTCACTAATCTTGAAGCAGTAGCTTCTTCTTCAATCTGTTCATCAACATACCATTTGAGAAAACTAACTAATGAATGGTCATTTTCCTTAATTGCTAAATCCATAAGGTCATTAATTGATTTTGTAATAAACTGTTCGTGTTCTAAGGTCTTTTCAAATGCTTCCAGAGCAGAATTAAAAGAAGTTGGAGGAGCAGCAATCTCTTTCAAAACAACTGTTCCACCCCTATCAATCAGATAATTAAATAATTTCATTGCATGAAAATGTTCCTCTTGAGTTTGTACAATAAAGAAATTTGCAATACCATCTAAATCCCTTGACATAAAATAAGCAGCAATTGATAAATAAATGTATTCTGAATGCAGCTCCTTGTTAATTTGTTCATTTATTGCATCCTGAAGTTTTTGAGATAGCATAGTTTTTACTCCTTTTTATTTTACTATTAAAACAAAATATTAAGCAAAAAAGTTGTAATTATAAATAAATTAATAATTCTTAAATTCTATATTAAAAATAAATAAATTTATTTAAATTATAAAAATAATAATCAAGAAACAAATTTTTTAAGGTTTATGAAAAAAATATTATTATTCTTAATACTAACTATTATTACAGTATCAAGCTACTCTCAAATCCCTTTAAAGTTAGGTTTTTATTTTGGAGGTGCTTTTCCTGTTGGCACATTTTCTAATGTTTATAAAGCAGGCGTGTCTATAGAAGGAATTGCATTGTATAACTCACCATTTAAAGGGCTCGACTTTTCATTAAGTGTTGGGTATAATGAATTTAAATATAAATATGAATACTTTACAAATGAAGTTCTTAAGAAACTTGATGTTTGGGTTGCAAATCCAAATCCTGAATGGAATGCCTCTTCAATTCCAATAATGATTGGTGTTAGATATAATTTTGATTTGAAAGAATTCTATCCATATTTTAGTGCTGAACTTGGAGTTAATTTAATGAATTTTAATTCAAGATTTGCTGCTAAAAAAATTGTGGGACCCGATACATCCAATATAACAACATTTTCATTCGGTAATGCAATAGAATCTAAAACTGAAACAGGATTTGGATTTGGAATTGGAACTGGTTTTGATATTCCAGTTGCAGAAAAAGCTTCTGTAAATTTGGGTATAAAATACATATTTGGTGCCGTTGTTTATTCAAATGCATACAATGTATATAGAAATAATAATTCTCAATATACCGCTGAAGAATTGAAAAACACTGGAATAATCTCAGGAAAAATTGGGATTATTTTAAAATTCTAAGTTAATGAGCAGCAATTATCATCCTACAATAATAATTGAAATCCAATATAACCCTGGATTTTTACCACCTATCTTTGATAATCAAATCATCATTTAAATAGAATTGTAAATTTTATATTATAATATTAAATTAAAATATACTCATTCCATAAACCAAAAATAAGAAAAATGAAAAAACTACTCTTTATTGGCTTAATCTTTTCAGTAGTTATTTTTGCATTCTCATTTAAGTCCCACCAACAACCAACGATTAACAATATCGTTGTTCAATTCGTCGCTACAAATGGATATGGAAACAACCTATATGTTGACAATCTAATGTTAGGAGCTCAATTTCAATATGATGTTGCAGTTAGTTCACTTAATAATATTCCAAAAGACTCAAACTACACATTTACGGGAAACACTCCTTTCAAAATAACCCCAAATGTAACTTTTTTAAATGTTGGAACTTCTGCAGCAAGTGGTTTTAATGTTACAATGTCTGTTGGAAGTTATACAAGTACTAAAACAATTTCAAATATTCCCGTTAGTTCTAGCTTGGATGTTATATTTGATTCTTTAACTATAACTCCAAATGTACCTATGAACATTGTGATATATTCTTCATGGACAGCAGATCAAAACAAAAGCAATGATACACTAAAACAATTTACTTTATATCTACCGGGTGCAAGACGTAATGTGGTATTTGAAGCGTATACAAGTTCAACATGTGGTCCATGTGCCTCACAGAATCCATATTTAGATGCATTTATTGCTGCAAGGTTTGATACTATTGTCCCCATAAAATATCATATGAATTGGCCTTCCCCTGGCAATGATCCAATGTATCATGCAAATCCAACTCAAAATAATGATAGGAGATACTATTATAATATTAATGCTGTACCAACACTTGTAATTGATGGAGTCCACATACAGGTTAGCGGATATTCAACTACTTCAAATCTCTTGAATCCATATACTGCCAGATTACAAAAAGGGTCTCCACTTTCAGTAACAGTAGTTGATACAAAAATAGCTGGTGATTCTATTTTAGCAAATGTAACTGTAAATGTAATTTCACCTTTGCCAAGTGGAAACTATAAACTTCGTGTTGCATCTATATCAAGAAGAGTAACTTATGCTTCTCCTCCAGGTACAAATGGAGAAACAGATTTTAAAGATGTATTTAGATTTATGTATCCAAATACAACAGGAACTACTATATCCACAACCCCTGGTACTTATAATTTCCAATTCAAATACAAACTTACCCCACTTGCAAATGCAGTAGATACTATTTATTATACAGCAGCATTTGTACAAAATGATGCAACCAAAGAAATACTTAACGCAGCTAAAGGAAGAAATTATCAAGTATTTACAAATGTTAATAATCAAATTAAAACAGAAGATACTAAGGCAATATCTGACCCAAATTTTGTAACCTCAGATGGTAAGACAATAACAGGTAGTGGTACATTTCAAGTAATGGGTGGTTTTAATTTTGAACCATTTGAAAGCAATTTCCCACCTGCAGGATGGACTATTATCAATCCCGATAATGGATTAACCTGGGTACAATACACAGGTGCGAATGGACCAATGTTTGCTGGTACAAAATCTGCAAAAATGCCCTTCTACGATTATAGCTCTACAGGACAAATTGATTACCTTATTTCAAAAGTATATAATGGTATAGATTATATTGACTCTATCAAGTTTAACTGGGCTTATGCACAATATCCTGGATATACAGATGGATTACAAGTAAAAGTTTCCACTGATGGCGGATCAACTTTTCCATATACAATTTTCAATAGGTCAGGTGCGACTTTAGCAACAGCTCCCTCAAC
>JAOADD010000039.1 GCA_026417495.1 Ignavibacteria bacterium | reverse complement strand
ACTTTTATTGTTACATAATTGTCAATTGGTATGGAGTATTTTATTGTGGTTATTGGATTAAATGGATTAGGATAATTTTGGGATAGGAAAAAGAGAGGTGTTTCAGATGAATTTAATTCTTGCACTAAACAACCTGCATTAAAATAGTATTTTCTTATTGTATCTCCTGGTAAAGGACCAAATCCTAAATTAAAATTAATTCCACCACCATACCCAATCCAAAGATGACAATAACTCATTATTGTTCCAATAGAAGCGTGTGGTGTAGTGAAGCAGAAACCAAATTCAGGATAATAACAGGAATCCAATGCTCCAATTGTGTAATTTGGTAATGGCCACCAGCATGCATGAGTATGCATTGAACCGAGATTATGTCCAATCTCGTGAGTAACACAACCTACAGTCCAGCTATAAGTTGGGAAATTGCTATAGTAGGGTTCTATATTACTAAAAGCGAATCTTCCTGAAGAGTCTAAAGAATTATATTCTTGACATAGAACACCTACCCATGCAATACCACCAAGTTCTTGATTATGTCCTGTCGATAGTAGATGTGCAAGGTTTCCTTCAAAATCATCTTCTAAACGTCCACCAAATGCTAAAAGTATATCCACCGAACTTTCATAATACGCATATGGATCAAGCTCTGTCCAAACTTCTATATTTTGTATTGTAAAAGGGATACTTTCATATTGATATATTAGAATGGAAACATTAAAAAATGCTGTTACAAAATCAGCGACTTCAGTAACATTGTAGTAAAACTCTTCATACATATCATAATCACATTCGAAGTACATCTTAACGGGCAAATTGGGAATGATATCATTCTTGTCTTTTTTCTTCTTATGCATAAAATCTGCACTTTTAAAAAATCTATCAATCCCATCTCCTGTCCCGCAATTAAAATTATTTTGTATTTTTAATTCTCTATCGTTATAGAATATATATTTTTTTCTATCAAGAAAATCCCTATTTTCACCTAAAACATAATTACCTTTATCATCAGAAATTATACCGATTATTTTATTATTAAAAATACTTATTGCAGCAAGTGAATTTGGATTCCCTTTTATTTTACCCCTATAATATAAACCTGGTCTATATTCTATTTTAGTTTTTATTCTGCCTTTCTTAAGTGAATATACATTATAGTCATCTGTAAGAACTGATGATATTTTTAATTCGAGTTCAATAAATTTATCATTTCTTATAGGTATTCTAAATATGATTTCATTTTCTGGATTATAGAAAAACTTATTAAGATCATCTGTGTTTAGAAGCAAAGTTGTTGCATTGTCAACATATTTTTCAATTGATTTTAATGTTGAGGGTGAATTATCTAATGTAAATAGGTCAACATTTTTAATATTATCTTGATGTTTAATTGTTTGATTATTTTTTTGAATGGGTAATATCTCAGGTTTATTTTCTCTTAGGTAGAAAGAACTTGTAATAAATAAAGTTGTTAATAAAGATATTATTATATATATAAAATTTTTTTTCATATCTTTTATTTTATATTTTCAGATGAATTATTTGCACCTGAACCTTCAATATCGGGTTCAGTAGAATTGGTTAAGTTTACCTTATAGTAGAATAAATTTCTTGAAACATTTTTGCCGTAAAGCTCAAGCCTTGTTTCACTAGTAGTTTTGAAAATATAAAAATCAAAACTAATACCTGTTTCTTTATAGGTAAGAATACCATTTTTTGCAGAGTAATGTCTTGTAATTGAAGGCTTATTCGGGCATTGCAGTGTTGCTATGCTATCTGTTCTAAATGTAATGCGTTCTTGAGGACATACATCCTGTAAAGCACCAGTCTGTCTATATAATTCCCATGAACCAATCAAATCGCCTGGGTTTGTACTACCGTGTTCCTGAAATAAACTACAACTTAGTATTGAAATAGATAAAAATACTAAACTTAATATTGAATAACTTATTTTAAAAAATGTTTTAATCATTAATTTTTTATTTTAATATATTACCAAATAAGTATAAATTCAACGCAATTAGAGGTAAAATATAAATTCAATAATCTTTGTTTCTTTATTAGTTAATAATTGCTATTTCAATTTTATGAAGGGTTAGTCTTTTAAAAATGAATTTTATTAGACTTGATTTTGTTTAAAAATATAAATAAATTGCTAATAACAAATATTGCTAATAGCATAAGTTAAAATATGAAAAACAAAAAAATATATATCGGACTTATTTTAGTAGTAATCACGGTTGTGATATTACTACTATCTTTTAATAGTTCAAGTGAGGAAAAACCCTCCCAAAACACTAAACAAGAGACAGAAAAAAAGTTTCAATTAACTGAAACCAATAAAAAAAATGAAAAAAATATGGAATATCTAACAGAACAAACATTTAAAGAAAAAGTATTTAATTATGATGTAAACACAGAATGGAAATATGAAGGAGATATGCCTTGTATAGTAGATTTTTATGCGGATTGGTGTGGACCATGCAAAATGATATCACCTATATTAGAAGAATTGGCGACTGAGTATGATGGGAAAATTAAGATTTACAAAGTAGATACCGATAAAGAACAAAATTTAGCTGCCATATTTGGAATAAGAAGTATTCCTTCTTTGCTTTTTATACCAAAAGAAGGTACACCTCAAATGGCTGTAGGTGCTATGTCAAAGGATGGATTTGTTCAGGCAATCAATGAAATACTTTTAAAACAACAATAATACTAAATTAATACATTTTTATAATCTCTGCATATGGATTAAGTTCTGTATGCAGAGTTTTATTTTTTTAGCAATTGTATTTCATAATAATTCAATAAGTTATATCTTTGTATTCTTTATTAAATTTTAATAATTAAGTATGAATAGGATATCTTTATTTTTATTATCTTTAATATTAATCTGTACTTTTCAAGTAAAAAGTGAAGAAGTTATTTTTACAAAAGGTACTTATGAGGAAGTTCTTGCTTTAGCGCAGAAGGAAAATAAAGTGATAATGATTGATTTCTTTACTGATTGGTGCAAATGGTGTGTAGAACTTGATAATATAGTTTATAAAAACGAAGAGGTTGCTAAATATGCGAATGCAAATCAAATCAATTGGAAAATCGACGCTGAAAAAGGAGAAGGGATTCAAATTGCAAAGAAATATAAAGTTAGTGGTTATCCTACGGTAATTTTTACCGAACCTGATGGTACAGAAATAGATAGGATTGTTGGATTTTTAAAACCACAAAAATTTCTTGAAACAATGAAAAATTACAATGAAGGTATTAACACAATTGGAAAGATAAAACTTGCTTTATTAGAAAATCCGAACGATGTGGTTGCGAATTATTTAATGGGAAAAAAATACTTTGATTATTATCAGATGGAAACTGCATTACCTTATTTGAAAAAAGTTATGCAATTGGATCCTGAAAACAAATCTGGTTATACGGACAATGCAATGTTATATTGTGCATATATTTCAAATGATAAAAACTTATTTTCAGAATTGATTTCAAAATATCCTGATACAGATGTACTCTTTGAGGCTGCATTATATTTAGCTGAAACTTCATATCAAAATGATAACAATTATGAAAAAGCATTGGAATATTATAATAAGTTATTCACTGATTATAAAGATAATGAAGATTTAAAATTCAGTTACTCTCAATTTTTATTGACTTGGATATATTCAATTGTTACCAATGTTAACTCAACAGAAGAAGAATTAAAGAAAGCAATTAATCTATCTGATGAATGTTATGAGTATGTAAAGGGTACAGCAAATGAATCAAGTTTATATTACAGGTTGTCTTTAATATACTATAAGCTTTCAGATTACCAAAAGTCTCTTGAATATATAGATAAAGCAATAAGCATTTTTGACAATAAAACTTTTCAGCAGCAGAGACAAAAAGTATTACAGAAATTAAACCCTGATGCCATACAGAAGTAAATTCATGCAGGAAGCTATAAGGTTATCTGAGGAAAACCTAAGTAAATACAATGGTGGCCCTTTTGGGGCGGTGATAGTTAGAAATGATAAAATAATTTCAAAAGGTGTTAATCTTGTAATTTCGACTAACGATCCAACTGCACATGCTGAGATTGTAGCAATTAGAAAAGCGTGCAAAAAATTGAAAAAGATATGGCTTGACGATTGTGAAATATACACTTCTTGTGAACCATGCCCAATGTGTTTGTCTGCAATCTATTGGGCAAGAATAAAAAAAATTTATTTTGCAAATACCAGAAAAGATGCAGAAAAAATTGGATTTATTGATAAAGAAATATATGACGAATTATCAGTACCATCGTTCAAAAGAAAAATAAAGTCTGAGCAACATTTAAGAAGCAAAGCGATAGAAGTTTTTGAAAAATGGAAAAAAGGACTTATCAACTTGAAGTACTAATCCTCAAATTTTTCTTTGCTATTTCCCTCAATGTCATCAATGGGTATTGGGTATTTGCAAGTAAAGCATGCAGTACAGTATCCTGTCTTTTTAGTTGAGTAGGGAACTGATTCCAAAAGTTTGTCTATAGATAAATATTCAAGTGAATCTACATCTAACTCTTTCCTGATTTCCTCAACATTACCTTTATGACGGTATGCAATTAATTCCTCTTTTGATGGAAAATCCATGCCATAAAAACAGGGTGATATTATTGGTGGAGAAGTTATTCTAAGATGAATTTCTTTTGGGTTTGCTTTCTTGATAAGTTTAACAAGAAGTTTTAAAGTATTTCCTCTTACAATGGAGTCATCGACAATTATAACTCTCCTTCCTTCAAGCACTCCTCTGATTATACTGAACTTGGTTTTTAACCTTATTTCTCTTATGTCTTGTCCTGGTTGAATAAATGTTCTCCCTACATAGTGACTTCTAATTAAACCAATTTCATGTTTTACATCTTTTCTAGTTTTACTTACTTCACTAACATATCCGATAGTAGCAGTATTTGAAGAATCTGGTACATTCATCACAATAATTCTTTTATTATCGGTTCTATCTTGTTTTGGCGGTGGTTTTTCTACTGCCAGATTTGAACCGATTTTTCTGCGCACTTTATCAACTTTTTCATTAAAGATTATACTGTCGGGTCTTGAAAAATAAATATATTCAAAAATGCAATGTTTATACTCTTTTGCATTAGCAAATCTAAAAGATTTTTCTTTTCCTGTCTTAACTACTTCTTCATCTATCAAAATAATCTCGCCTGGTTCTACTTCCCTTATATATTCTGCTTCTATAATATCGAATGAAGAAGTTTCAGATGCAAATAAGTAGGAATTCCCCAATTTCCCAAATGATAATGGTCTTATACCAAATGGGTCTCTTGCAGCAATAAGTGCATCATCAGTTAGTATGCATACTGAATAAGACCCTTTAATTATATTAAATACTTCCTTCAGTTTATTAATAATATTTTTTTTGCGACTTCTCGCAATTAAATGCAAAATTATTTCACTATCTGATGTCGTTTGAAAGATTGTGCCTTCCTTTTGTAACTTTAACCTTAATGTGTTTGCATTTGTAAGATTTCCGTTGTGAGATAAAGCAAGATTTCCATCTTTATAGACTACTTTAAATGGTTGAATGTTAGAACGTCTGTCACTTGCTCCAGCTGTCGAATAACGATTATGGGCAATAGCTGAATTACCTTTTAAAACTTCAGTTAGGATTTTTGCATTAAATATATTAAGTGTTAGTCCGAAATCTTTATGTATATTAAAGTGATATTTTCTTTTTTCGGGTAAATATTCTGAAGTTACAATTCCAGCAGATTCTTGTCCTCTATGTTGTAATGCATGCAAACCATAGTACGCCATAATAGCAGCTTGCGGATGATTATAAATTCCAAAAACACCGCAATTAGCTCGTATAGATTTTTGATCTCTTAATATGTATCTTTTCAATTGTGATTATTTTTTATCAAAATTCTAATATTATTTGAAAATATCCATGCTTTATCTCCAATCCAGCACTCGACTCTGTAATTCCCTGGTCCATCGTAATTCCATATTGCACTCGTACTGGTAATTTCATATATGCAATTACCATTTTTTATTAACCTGATTTTTGCTTCTTTTGGAACAAAACATTTTAATACTACATTATCTTTATCACTGTTTTCAACAAAAAAATCCTCACCAATATTATAATATTCATCTTTATATTCAGCGAAGAACCTGAATCCTTTTGCATCACCATAGTAATTATTGACAATAAAAGATCTACCTTCTTTTAATGATTTTATAATAAGTTGTTTATATTTTTCGAATAAGTCTTGTCTTTCAGGATCAATTTTTTCATCAAGCAAAACATTTGTCCTGATAGATTTAAATAATACTTTATATGGAAAAATATCAAGAGTGAAAAAGCCAAGTACATTCTGTTTGTGTGAGTGTGCATCTACAGATCCAATTGCACTTACTTTTCTGTGGAGATTTAGTTCATCCCATTTTTTAACAGCTTCTATGTCAGGAGCAACAACAGATTTTAATGGATGTATTAATCTATTGAATTTATTACTCTCTGTTAATCCTTCCATCCATTCGCTCATATGATTCCATATTTCAATACCATCAAATAATTTTGATTCCCAACAGGTCCATGGGAATTGAGGATGTTGTGGAAATTGGGTTCTCTTTTCAAAGGGATGAGCAATAAATCCAACAGCTCCCATTTTATGGAATTGTTTTACATACTCAATAGCAGGTAATTCATTACCAAATTCATTGTTCCCAATATCTTTAAAAGAACCAACTAATCTATCAACCCCAAGAACTAAATAATGATTTTTATTTTCCAAGTCATTAATTTCACTCCCAACAATTAATAGAGTTTTACCATAAAATTTCTCATATCCAAATTGCAAAGCATTTAAAGTGTTATGGTCTGTTAAAACAATGTAATCAAGTCCTACTTCATTGGCGATGTTTGCAATTTCATTTGGTTTTAAACTACCATCTGAATATGAAGAATGAATATGAATGGCACCACTATAAACAAACATTAGATAAGATTTTCTTGGTTATAAAAATTTTTTTTCATTTTTCTTTTTAATGTCAGGGTTGAAATTTTCCGATTTATTCAACTCATTCAGTAAATCTTTTTCCTTTGAGGAAATCTTCTTTGGAATATGAATGTTAATTTTAACAAGTTGATCTCCTCTACCATATCCATTTAAATGTTTTATACCTTTGTCTCGCATTCTGTAAATATAACCTGACTCAGTACCAGGTTCAATTTTTAATTTTGCTTTTCCTTTTAAGGTAGGTACAATAACATCCGTACCCATAACAGCTTCGGGGAAACTCAACTTCAATTCATATACAATATCATCACCTTCTCTTTTGAAGTACTCATGTTCAAGTTCTTCAATAAAAATAAGTAGATCACCTGCTTGTCCACCTCTAATCCCTGCATTTCCTTGTCCTCTAAGAGGAATATAGTTACCTTCAACTACTCCTGCAGGAATGTTTACTTTAATTGTTGATTCAGATTTAACTCTTCCTGAACCGTCGCATTCATTGCACTTATCTCTAATAATTTTCCCTTCACCATTGCAATAGTTGCATTCAGTAACATTTATAAACTGCCCAAAAATTGACCTTGATACCTGTCTTATTTCTCCTGTTCCATTGCAATAAGAACAAGAACTATATGATGAAGAAGATTTTGCACCTGTTCCATTGCAGGTAGGGCAGGTTTTGAATTTTTTTACTTTTAATGTTTTTTCGACACCATCAGCGATTTCTTCAAGGGTAAGTTTAACAGTTATTTTTAAATCCGTACCTGGAATACCAGCACCCCTTCTTCTTCTTGAGGTAGAACCAGTTCCAAAAAATTCATCGAAAATACTTCCACCAAATCCAAAAATATCGCTGAACCTTGAGAATATATCATTAATATCGCCAAATCCATAGAATCCAGTTGAACGAACCCCCTCATGACCGAACCTATCATATTGCGACCGCTTTTGTGGATCAGACAAAACTTCGTATGCTTCTGCAAGTTCTTTAAATTTTTCCTCAGCTTCTTTGTCACCAGGATTTCTATCAGGGTGATATTTCATAGCTAATTTTCGGTATGCAGTCTTTATCTCGTCAAGTGAAGAATTCCTATTTACACCAAGAATTTCGTAATAATCTCGCTTTGTTGTCATCTGCTATTGTTGATTTTGGTTTCCAGTATCATCTGAGGATACTATGACTTTAGCATGTCTGATTATTTTATCTTTTAGAATATAACCTTTTTCTGCTACTTCTATAACAGTATGTGGTTTTACATCTGGTTTTGGAATTTGCAAAAGTGCATCACATGTATTTACATCGAATTCTTTTCCTAAACAATCAATTTCTTTAAGTCCTTCTTTTTGAAGAATTTTTTTGAACTTATCAAATATTGTAAGAACACCTGCTTTTAAAGTTTCGAAATCCTTTGTTTCACCTTTTTCAATTGATTCAATAGATCTGTCAATATCATCTAAAACAGGTAAAAGTTCTTTTATTAGATTTTCAGAAGCATATTTTATATATTCTGAAATTTCATTTTCTACTCTTCTTTTATAATTTTCGAATTCAGCAGCTTTTCGTAGTAAAGCATCTTTAGTTTTTTCTAATTCAGCTTTCAATAATTCTAATTCTTTGTTTTCTTCTTTTTGTTCAGCTTTATTCTCTTGTGTTTGTTCAGGTTCTTTTTTTTCTTTTTGTGTTGACTCTTTTTCTTCTAAATGCTTTTTCTCATCATTTTTATTTAAATGACTATCTCCTGTATTATGTTTTCCCATAACTATTTTATAATTTTATAATTATATATTTTATTGGATTTTTTTTATCAGGAAAAGATTTCGCTAAACAATTTCGAGGTATATTCTAATAGCGAAACCATTTTTGCATAATTTATTCTGCGAGGACCTATAATGCCTAATTTCCCTTTTATATCACCAATTTTATAATTTGTACATATTATGCTATAATCTTTCAAGATAACATCCTCATTTTCCTGACCAATTGAAATATTAACTGTTGAATCATCATCACCTAAATTCTGAAATATATGTATTACAAGATCTTTATTTTCTGTAAGCTCTATTATATTCTTAAAATTCTTTGGGTCGTCAAATTCTGGTTGAGTTATTATTTCACCTGTTCCTCCGATATAAACATTACCCCCTGTTTCTTCTTCATGGTATATTTTATCAATTGAGTGAATAAACATTTGAAATAATTCTGGCTCACTATTTCTAACATCACTTAGCCTTTCAGCATATGTTTCTCGAATTTCTTTAAGAGTTAAACCGCTAAGCTTTTCATTCAATAATGCTGAAATATATTCGAGTTTAGATTTTGTGATTTCTGTGTCTATTTCCATTAAAATAGTTTTAACAAAACCAGATTTTAAATTAATTACTACTAAAATTCTGTTTGATGCAAGTTGAACAAGCTCTAATTTCTCGAAAATTCCGGTATTCAATAATGGTTGAGTGACAACAGATAACTGACGAGATATTTTACCTAATATCTTTGATGTCTCTTTGAAAAGGTAGTCTTCTTCTGTTATATTATTTTTGATTTCTTCAAGTTGGGATTTTAGAAATTCTATTTCTTTGGGCTTTAGGTTTTGTTTATCCATTAGAGTGTCAACATAATATCTTAAACCCTTGTCAGTTGGAACTCTTCCCGCGGAAGTATGAGGGGTATGCAGGAGTTTCTTTTCTCCAAGATCGCTCATTATATTTCTAATAGTTGCAGATGAAAGATTAAGTTTTGTTTTTTTAGATAACATTCTTGAACCAATAGGAGTAGCATACCTAATGAAATTCTCCACTACGTATTTCAATATTTCTTTTTCTCTATTTGTTAAAATATCCTGCATATACAAAAATTATACAAATTTAATAATTTCTACCCATTAATGAAATTCAAAATC
>JAOADD010000022.1 GCA_026417495.1 Ignavibacteria bacterium | reverse complement strand
TAATTGTATTATGAAACATTTATGTATAACTCCTTGATATTATTATTATGTACAAACTCAATTATATCAAAGATTTATCATAAATGTTTTTTTATTTTATGCAATTGTAAAATTTTACAAGTATTTTTGCACTATTATAGATATTATTCTCTTTTTCACTTTCCTTTATACTGCTCTTAATTTTTTCAAGTATTTTAAACTTTGCAATACCACAAACATATGTAGAAAATGAAGAAGTACCGTTATAATACTCTAATTTTTCAACACTTGTCATCATAGTTTGTGATAAAATTTCTTCTTTAGCTGATTCTGTTAAAGTTTTTGCATTTGGATGATTCCAAATAAACTGCTGCACAAGAGGGTAAATGCTTGCATATAATTCTTGTCCAGCATCTCTATCCCCACATAAATATCTATGTACAAGGTTATAATCCTTTGCATATTTAGTCTTTACAATCATATCATCCCTCCTTAGCTTTTTAGTCATTATATACGGTTCCATCTTATTTCATTTTCCTTATAATTTTTTTAATTAAAACTCAATTTCTGTATTACAAAATTTATCTCTTACATCTTCAAGAGATAAAATGCCTCTTTTAAAATATTCTGCACCTAATAAAAGATGCTCTACACTTATTGCACCACCAAGTATTCCCGTATTTATACTTATACGTTCAAGTTGTTCTTTAAAATTCCCCTTAAAATAGGCACTTACAAACAAAAATTTATAATCATTAATCTTTGAAGGAAACACTTCCCACCATCTATTTTGATTAACTACTTCATTTCTATCTATGTTTTCTCGAATATATCTTTCCATTTCATCGGCTTGAGCTATAGGTAAGTTATAACCATCTTTATATGCTTTTGTATCTACAATAATTCCGTAGTCTTTTGAAAGTCCTTCTGTATATAATATTCCATCTGGTTTACGACTACCACCTAGATGACTACCATTGTAACCAAATTCATTTATAAACAAATCCATAACTTTCATTTCAAATAAACGATTTTGTTGTGAATCCTGTGATATATCAAGTAGCTGCAAATAATCATGTGAAATTACATTTAGCTGTGTTCTCAATTCAGATTTTAATTCTTCTATAGAACTCTTAATAGTTTGTTCGTGTTCAATTACTGGTATAGTGAAATCATTGATTGTATCTTTCAAACTATAACCTCTACTACTTTCTTCTATATTTAATCCTATGTTAATTAAACCTTTAATATCATCTTTTATTGTTTCTATATTTTCATCTAGTCCTTTAGTAGTTAATATTTCTTTTATTTTATCTAATGTAATTAAACCTGATGATTTTTCCAAAGCTTTTAAAATATATGCTCTTCTAGTTCTTACATACACTCTATCCATTTTTTTAGTCGCAAACATTTCCCAATAAACTCTTTTTGTAATTCTCTGAGCTTTATTTACACCTCTTGCCCTTCTCAATTGTTTTAACCCTTCTGGAGTAATTTTAAACGCATGTGCAATACTTACAGTCTTAGTTACACCATCAACAATTACATTAAAGTTTTTACTTATTTTAGAAACCAATCCAAGTTTAGATAACCAGCTTCCAATCATTCTTGCATATTTATCAGATGAGCCATCCCAATCTGACTTCATTCTATTGCATTCTTCATTATTGTCACATATTGCTAATGCATTTATTAGAATATTCTGAGGTAATGATGTAAATCCTGCTTCCCCAGAAAAGCCTAACATCCTTCCTATATCATATTTTGTTAAATGGTCGCCATTTGAAAGTAAATCTAATACTCTAACAGCAGGCGGATATGACAATATTGCCTTTATTAAAATATCTTTTTCACCTTGACTATCATTCTCAGCTCTTGAATAATCAAAACCTAATTGAGTGATAAAAAATGTATCAGTAGCATATTCATAGTCAATAAAACCTAATGCATGTGCCCATCTAATATAACCATCTGCAGACCAATTATCTACAAATTTTTTTCCACCTTGCCCCTCTACAATTGCTTGTATAATTCCATTGCATCTGGCACTATTTCTTGGCTTAAATCCTGTTCCAACTAAATCCGCATACTTTAATTTTAGTGGTATTTTACTTAATTCTTGAATAAACCTATCTCTTCCATCTCTTTCTTCGATTAAAGAAGGAATTATTACATTTTTTAATTTTTCATGTGTATTAGATGTATGATCAAAAACTTGCACCACTTTTTTTAATTTATTAAAATCACCTGGATTCTGAATCCAACCAAAAGTTCTAACTGTTATATCAGCTAACCTAACTTGTTCCACAATACATCCCTCCCATCATACTTATGATATCACAAAAATAGGAAAAACCGAATAACAATATAATAATTTTGTTATTCGGTGTAGTTAGTTATTAAAACCTCTTCGCTTTCTCCCCTAGTTGTATTGTGGCTTGAATTTGAATAGCTTGTTTTTAAATAATGAATATTATATTTTTTTGACCATTCAATTAAAATTTTGTTTTCTTTACCTTTATGGCGTAATACATTTGACAATGCAAATCTAATATTTCTTTTACTTAATGAATCTAACAAATTAAGCAATTTTATTTCTTGCTCTATATTCCAATCCTTGAATCCACGATTACCATCATTATAAGAGCCTGTTGTAATTAAATATGGTGGATCACAGTAAACAAAGTCATTTTCTTTGATTTTATTAAAATCAAAATACTCAAATTCACTACATATAAATTCGACATTTTTATTATGCAATTCTTCAATGAATCTAACAAGTTTTTTCTTTAGCTCATCTGAAAAATGACTTCTATTTCTTCCAAAAGGATTATTATACTCCTGATTATTATTAAATCTGAACTGATAATTAAAAGAATAGCATATTAAAGTATATAAATCCAAAGGTTTCTTTGTAATATTATAATAATCTCGGAATTTTCTAAATCCTTCTTCGTTTTGTTTTGATAAGCCGAACTCTTTAATTCTATTTTCAATATACCTAACTACTTTTTCTATTGAAGTATTTTTAAATGTATCTAAAATTTCTACTACATAATTATTAATATCATTAGCATATATTTTTTCTGCATTAACATTTATTCCAACATTAAAACCACCTGCAAATAAATCTACAAATGTATTTATTTTTTTAGGAAACAACGGTATTATTTGATTTAACAATTTATACTTCCCACCAATATAATTTAACGGACTTTTTATATATTCTTTTCCTTTATAAGTATTCACTTTAGCTTTAATTTGCTTAATATCCTCTTTAGGATTATTTAAATCTTTTTGTATATAAAATATATATTCATAAAGTTCATTATGTAATTGCTTATGCTTGCTTTTATATTTTCTATATGGAATTTTATAAACCTTATATGTATTTTTAATACCATATTTTACCATTATACTTTTTATTTCTTCTTCGGTAAGCAATCCATCAGAACTGTAACTAACAATAATATTTCTAAATTTTGCTTTCTTAATTAATTCTTCAAATACATTAAACACTTCACTTTTTAAACAATATAATGATTTATCTTTTTCATAAGGTCTTAATCCAGTTTTACCGTAAATTGATGGTTCATCATACCTCGCAATAGTTTCAAGTAAATGATAATTTGTTATATACTGTCTCCCATTATACGGTGGATCAATATATAAAATATCTCCTCTAACTTTCTTAATTAGTTCATTAGCATCTTCATTATAGCATTTATTATTTCTTTGATTATCAATAATGTCAATCCTTCTTAATTTTAAATTGCTTAAAGCTCTATTATCCCAATGTTTTAAATATGCTCCATAAGTACCTGATATATTCGAAATATATGGTACTGCTTCAATTAAAGTCGCTAACAAATAAGCAAATTCTTTTTCAGTAATGTATGACTTTTCTTTCCATTCATTTATTTTTAATCTAATAAAATCAATTCTACTAGCATTTTGAACTGTAAAATACATCCTTTCGCAATCAAGATAAGGTGAATAATTCTTAGTTATAAAAAACTTATCTGTAATCTCAAATTTTTCATTTTCTAAATAATATAATGGATCTTCAATACCTATCTTTTTTAACCCTAAAAACTTAGGTATTGAATTATTTTCAATCTTTGCTTTCTGCAAAATATATGAAAAATACAAAATATCATTTGAAATGATACGATACTTTTTTTTAAAAAATTCTCCTACCGTACCAGTTCCAGAAAACAAATCCATAAAAGTATCTACTTTGTCTGTTATATTTTCATTTACTACTATTTTGATATTTTCCAATAAATTTGACTTGCTTCCAATAAATCTCATATACAATCTCACATCCTATAACATCCTTGTTTATATATTTTATAATAGAATTTTGATAAATGCAAATAATATTTTTATACCTTAATCCATTTAATAAGTATATACAAAAACTAATTCTGATTACCAATTTAGTATCATTCTATTTTATAATTTTATTTATATCTCCCAATTTATATTTGCGTAAAAGTGCCCCCCGGGGGTTCAAATCCCTTCAAAACCTTAGTCTACGGAAACATAAAACACACATGAAAAAAAGGGGCAAATTGCCCCAAGCCTTTGATATCAGGCTATTTCTTCTCTATCTTCACGACACACTCAACGTGTACCGTTTGCGGAAACATATCAATAATATTACCTACAATAATCCCAGTCACTTTATCATAGCAAAAAAGCCCCGATTCCTCAAGGCTTTTGTCCATTGTATCAAAATCATAGTTCAAATATGGTGGAGGCGAGGGGAATCGAACCCCTGTCCGAAAGAGTAGCCATCCAGGCATCTCCGAGCGCAGTCAGTGTTTTGACATTCCCTCCATCTGACTCCCACTGACAGGATTCAGAACTTCAGTAGCTTCATAGATGCCGACCTATCGCAAAGCTTAGACAGGCCCGTTCCCCACTAGTCGACGCCCTATCTCAGACCGTGGGCCTCCCGAGTAGGACGGCTACCTGTTATTAGGCAGCTAAAGCTAAATTATCGTTTGCGTTTATTTTTAATCCCAGTTTTTTAACGAGGTACCAGGAGCCTCGGCTCGCTTCCTGAACCACTACCTCCCCCGTCGAAAGCCAAAACGCCCCCGTGTTAGTAGCGGTACTTTTCTTTAAAATGCTTTTCGATTTCTCTCATTGCATCTTTTTTAGCTATATCTTCTCTCTTGTCATAGAGCTTTTTACCTTTTGCAAGAGCAAGTTGCATCTTAACTAATCCTCTTGTCTGATATAATGATAGTGGGATAAGTGTATAACCCTTTTGAGATACAAGACCTGCAAGCCTTCTTATCTCACTTTTATGCATAAGAAGTCTTCTTGGTCTTAATGGATCCTTATTAAATATATTTCCCTTTTCATATGGGCTTACATGAAGATTATA
>JAOADD010000065.1 GCA_026417495.1 Ignavibacteria bacterium | reverse complement strand
AAGAATGGTGTCTCAAAACTTGATTTTAAAATTGACTATATTGGATTTAGAATTCCTAATAAATTTGTAGTTGGTTATGGATTGGATTTCGCTCAGAAGTATAGGAACTTAAAAGGAATTTATGTTTTAAATAAATAAAATGCTTCCTACAGATGGCAGAACAAGACAAAAATAAAAATCAGTTACCAAAAAAGAATAACGATTTTAATTGGAATAGAGTAGCAAGAATTGTTCTTCTTTGGACATTTATATTAATTGGGTTATATTTCCTTGTAATATATACAAAAGGTACGGATTCAAAATCAACATCAATAACTTATGATCAATTTTTAAAATTATTAGATAGTAATAAAATTCAATCAGCAGAAATAAAAATTCAAGCTGATAAAAGTTATGAGTTTATAGGAAAGTTAAAACAACCTGAACCCATTGAAGGAAAGAGTGTAATGATTGAGAGGATAAGTGTTTTACTACCAAATGATGACGACCTTATTAAAAAAATCAGGGAAAAAGGTATAAGCCCATTAGAATTCAAATCTGAAGAATCTGGTTGGTTTAATGTTATTATGAACATTCTCCCATGGGTTTTAATAATAGGGTTCTGGATTTTCTTGATGAGGAGAATGAATGCCAGTGCTGGTAATACTAAAGGAATATTTTCATTTGGTAAATCAAGGGCGAAGATGATGTCCGAGTCTTCTGTAAAAGTTACTTTTGAAGATGTAGCAGGTGCAGATGAAGCTAAGCAGGAATTAGAAGAGATAATTGAGTTTCTAAAAAATCCTGCTAAGTTTCAAAAGTTAGGTGGAAAAATACCAAGAGGTGTTTTACTTTTAGGTCCTCCTGGTACTGGAAAAACTTTACTTGCAAGAGCGGTAGCTGGCGAAGCAGGGGTACCTTTTTTCTCAATAAGTGGAGCGGATTTTGTAGAAATGTTCGTTGGAGTAGGAGCTTCAAGAGTTAGGGATTTATTCGAGCAAGGAAAGAAGAATTCTCCTTGCATTATTTTCATTGATGAAATTGATGCGGTAGGTAGACACAGAGGTGCGGGACTTGGTGGTGGGCATGATGAAAGAGAACAGACACTCAATCAATTATTAATTGAGATGGATGGATTTGAGCAAAACAGTGGCGTAATTGTTATTGCAGCAACAAACAGACCAGATATACTTGATCCAGCGCTTTTAAGACCAGGGAGGTTTGATAGACATGTAGTTGTAGATTTTCCTGATGTGAAAGGGCGAGAAGGTATTTTAAAAGTGCATACAAGAAAAATTCCGCTTGCACCTGATGTTAGATTGGATGTTATTGCAAAAGGAACTCCAGGCTTCTCTGGTGCAGATTTAGCAAATCTTGTAAATGAAGCTGCCCTTATGGCTGCCAGAAATAATTCCGAATATGTTACGATGAAAGACTTAGAAAATGCAAAAGATAAAGTCTTAATGGGTACTGAACGTAGAAGTATTATAATTTCTGAAAAGGAAAAAAGAACAACTGCATATCATGAAGCAGGGCACGTACTAGTTGCAAAAATGATTCCTGAAGCTGATCCCGTTCATAAAGTAACTATAATTCCAAGAGGTAGAGCATTAGGTGTTACAACATATCTTCCGATGGATGAAAAGCATACATATTCTAAAGAATATTTGGAAGCAATGATTGCTTATGCAATGGGTGGTAGAGCAGCGGAGAAACTTGTGTTCAATGAATACACAACAGGTGCTAAAAATGATATAGATAGAGCAACAGCTCTTGCAAGAAAGATGGTTTGTGACTATGGGATGAGTGAGAAATTAGGACCTGTTGCTTACGGGAACAAGGAAGAAGAGGTATTTTTGGGAAAGGAAATATATCAACATAAAAATTATAGCGAAGCGACACAAGTGTTAATTGATGAAGAAGTTAAAAAAACAGTACAAGCTGGAATGGATAGAGCATATAATATATTGAAGAATAATATAGATAAACTTCATGCGTTAGTTGAAGCTTTATTGGAAAGAGAAATACTTGACTCCGAAGAAATTGATAAAGTATTAAGAGGTGAACCATTACCACCCCCGCAAAGTGAGAATAATGACCCTTATAGTGGTGTAAAAGATAAATCAGATAAAAAAGAAAAAGAGGAAGTAAAAAATTAATTACAAAAAACTTGGAAGATAAACAGAAAATTCCTTTAAAAAATGAAATCTACAGAAAACTGATTCATCTTGTTGCAATAGTAATTCCCTTAATATATTTATTTGTAAGTAAACCATTAATGATTTTACTTTCTGGTTTATTTATGATAGCTATGATTGAATTGGATGTATTTAAACAAAAATATAAGGGAGTTGCTAAAGTTTACAATAAATATTTAGGTGATGTTTTAAGATATAGTGAACGGGATTTCAATAAAAAGAAATTTACTGGTGGAACATATCTTTCGATAGGGATTTTTATAACAGTATTATTTTTCCAAAAAAATATTGCTATCTCTGCTATTACTATAATGATTGTATCTGATTCTCTATCAGCAATAGTAGGAAAATCAATTGGAAAGATTAAAATCTTTAATAAAACCCTTGAGGGTACTTTTGTTTTTTTGACAACAGGATTACTTTTAATATTATTCATTCTACCAAGAATTTCAAATACCAGTGAGGAATTATACTCTGCTATAATCGCGATGGTATTGTGTACAATACTTGATGTAATCCCCTTCAATCTTGATGATAATATACTTATTCCAGTATCGTTTGCATTTTTCTATTCTTTATTTTTTTCTTTATTAACCTAAACCTTTATTAATGGGTTTACACTGTGGGATTGTTGGGCTTCCAAATGTTGGTAAGTCTACTTTATTTAATGCTTTAACTTCATCACAAACCGCTGCTGCATCAAATTATCCTTTTTGTACAATTGAACCAAATAAAGGAACTGTTTTTGTCCCTGATTCAAGATTAGACTTCTTACATCAAATTTTTAAATCTAATAAAGTTACACCAAGTACAATAGATTTTATTGATATCGCAGGACTTGTGAGGGGTTCTTCAAAAGGAGAAGGTTTAGGGAACCAATTCCTTTCTCATATAAGGGAAGTCGATGCAATAATTCATATTGTAAGATGTTTTGAGGATGAAAATATTGCACATATCGAAGGTAAAATTGATCCCGAAAATGATATAAAAATAGTTGAGACAGAATTGATTTTAAAAGATTTAGAAACTGTTTCTAAAAGATTAGAAAAATCATTGAAGTCAGCTAAATCTGGAGATAAAAATGCAAAATATGAGGTTGAGTTCCTAAATAAGTTGAAAGATTATTTAGACGCAGGAAAGTTAGCAAAGAACCTCCTAAGTTCCTTACATGAAAAGGAATTAAGTATTGTTAATGACTTACATCTACTTACAACAAAACCTGTATTGTATGTAGCAAATGTTTCAGATACAGAAATAGCAGGGAATAAATATTCAGAAATTGTTTTTCAATATGCAAAAAATGAAAATGCAGGTGCTTTAGTACTTTCAGCAAAAATAGAAGCAGATATTGCTCTTTTGGATTCTGAAGAAGAGAAAAATGAGTTTATTATAAGTATGGGTTTAAAGGAATCTGGTTTGAATAAACTTATTAAGGAATCATTTTCGTTACTTGGTCTTATTACTTTTTTTACTGCAAATGAAAGAGAGTTACATTCTTGGAATATAAAAAAGGGAACAAAAGCACCTCAAGCAGGAGGAAAAATTCATACTGACTTTGAACGGGGATTTATCAGAGTGGAAGTTATTAAGTTCGAAGATTTGAAGAAATATAATTCAGTCCATGCAATTAAAGAAAAAGGATTACTCCATCTTCATGGTCATGATTATGTGGTTGAAGATGGGGATATTTTATTTTATAGGTTCAATGTATAAATAATATTTACTCTATAAATTTTTAATAACTTTATCTATAATTTCAATACCTCTATCAATCTCTTCAGTTGTAATAGCGAGTGATGGTCTAAATCTAATAGATTTTTCTCCACATGGTATAATAATTAATCCATTTTTAAAGCATTCTGATGTTATTTTAAATCTTGTCTCTTGAGAATTAGCATCAAAAGCGCAGAAAAGTCCTCTTCCTCTTCCATTTGAAATTATTGCAGGGTACTTATCTTGTAATTCATAAATTCTATTTAACAAATGTTCCCCAGTTGTTCTAGCATTTTCAATTAGCTTTTCTTCATTAATAATTTCAAGAATTCGCTTAAACCTTACCATATCTACAATATTACCACCCCAAGTTGAATTTATTCTTGATGAAACCTTAAATACATTAGTTTCTATTTCATCTATTCTATCAGTTGATAAAATTCCGCATACTTGAGTTTTCTTTCCAAATGCTAATATATCAGGTTTAACGAAATGCATATGTCCCCACCATTCACCAGTTATTCCTATACCTGTTTGAACCTCATCAAATATTAACATAATATCATTTTCGTCGCAAATATCTCTTAAACTCTGGAAGAACTCTTTTCTGAAGTGATTATCACCACCTTCTCCCTGGATTGGCTCAATAATTATTCCTGCTATATCGTCTGGGTTATTTTTGATTGCATCTTTTATTTGTTCTATAGCGATTTTTTCAGTTTTGATAACTTCTTCTAAATTCTTATCATTTAATGGGAAAGTAATTTTTGGATTAATAATTCTTGGCCAATCAAATTTAGGAAAATATTTTATTTTTACAGGGTCTGTGTTTGTTAAAGATAGACAGTATCCTGAACGCCCATGAAAAGCGTCTTTAAAATGTATTATTTTAGTGCCCTTTTCTGTTTTTATACCTTTTTGAAAGTTCTTTTGAACTTTCCAGTCGAATGCAGCTTTCAAAGCATTTTCTACTGCTAATGTACCACCATCTATAAAAAATGCATATTTAAAATATTTTGGTACTGCGATTTTGAAGAATGTTTCTACAAATTCTGCTTGCTCTTTCAAATATACATCTGATAGTGATGGCTTTGAAATTGCAATTTCTCCAATAAAACGAATAAATTCATCATTGTAAAGTTTTGGATGATTCATTCCAATTGGATTAGAAGAGAAAAAAGTAAAGAAATCAAGTAAATTCCTTTTGTGCTTAGCATCGTATAAATATGCCCCCCTTGATTTTTGTAGTTCAAGAGTAATATCAAAGCCATCAACCAGCATATATTTTTTGAGAATATCCTGAACATTCTCAGGATTAATGAATACTCCACCTTTATGATTATTTATTCCATTCATAGTTTAATATATTTATTTAATTTCACCAATAATAAAATAATCTTGCATTTCTGTTTTTAAGAAACTTGTGTATTTATCGAGAATATTTTTAGAAATAATGAATATAATTCCAATACCTAAATTAAAAGTTCTACGCATATCAGCATCGGATACATTACCTTCTTTTTGAATTATTCTAAATATTTCTGGAACTTGCCAGGATTTCCAATCAATTTTTATACTTAAATTGTTAGGAACAACTCTTTTTGTATTTCCAAGTATTCCACCACCTGTAATATGAGATATAGAATTTATTTTAAACCTGTTTATAGATTTTTGAATAATTTGTAAATAACTTTTGTGGACTTTAAGAAGCTCTTCTATTAAACGACTTTCTAAAGAAGCATAGCGTCTAAATAACTTTTGCTTTGAGTCAAAAATTTTTCTAACTAGGGAGTACCCATTTGTGTGCAATCCATTTGAAGCAATACCAATAAGTAAATCACCTTTTTTGACATTTTTTTTATTTAATATTTTATTTTTTTCTGCGATACCAACAATTGCACCAGCTAAGTCGAAATCGTCTTTTAAGTATATTCCTGGCATCTCAGCAGTTTCTCCTCCAATTAAAGAAACTTTATTGTTATAGCAGCCTCGTATTAATCCTTTTATAATCTCAGTAGCAATTTTAGGGTCTAATTTTCCCGTTGCATAATAATCAAGAAAAAATAAAGGTGTAGCTCCACAAACTGCTATATCATTAACGCAATGATTAACTAAATCTTCTCCAATAGTATCAAATTTTTTTGCTAAAATAGCTAATTTGATTTTTGTACCGACACCATCTATGCTGGAAACTAGAACAGGATTTTTGAATTTTTTGAAGTCTAATTTATAAAAAGCTCCAAAATTTCCGATACCATGTAATACAGACTTATCAAATGTTTTCTTCACTAAATAACTAATGTTGCCAATGAATTCATCGGCTTTTTTAATATCAACCCCAGCTAATTTATATGAGAGCTTCATTTGCAAATTTAAAAATTATACGCACGATATTCAATTTAAAAAAATGTGAAATTAAAGCTTAAACATTATATTAAAACTTTTAATATTATGATTTATCAACAATTAAGATGAATTCACCTTTTACTTTTTCACCTTGAAAATCATTTAATATTGTTTCTATTATTTCTGCGGCAGTACCCCTATATGATTTCTCAGATTCTTGTGTGATATTTAATCCTACAAATATTTTTCTTGAAGGTATTATTGATTTTAAGTCCTCTAATAGTTGTAACAGTCTATAAGGAGTGTCCATTAAAATGGTTGTTCTTTCAATTTTTTCTAATTCAAGTAATTGTTTTTTCCGAATGTTTGCTTTTGGTGATAAAAATCCGAAAAAATAAAATCGACTCACGTCAAATCCACACATAACGATTGCTGAAAGGATAGAATTAGCACCTGGTATAAATTCAATTTTAATCCCATACTCTATACACATATTTATTAATTTTCTTCCAGGATCTGCAAATGCAGGGGTTCCAGAATCTGATATCAAAGAAATAACTTTCCCCTGTAACAATAATTGGCAAACTTCTTCAGATGCTTCTGATTCATTATGTTCGTTTAAGGGAATAACATCTTTTTCTAAATTTAAAAACTTCGCTAGCTTATAATATTCTTTTAGTTCTTCACATACTATTAAATCTGAATTCTTTAAAGTATCAACTGCTCTGATGGTAATATCAAAGTAATTACCGATTGGAGTGCTTACTATAAATAATTTTCCCATAATTCTATGAGACTCCTGTACTTCCATATCCACCTTTACCTCTCTTGGTTTTTGATAATTTATTAGTACATTTCAAAGTGACTTTTTCATATTTTGATATAATCAATTGTGCTATTCTATCACCAAATTTAACTTTAAAATTTTTATTACCGAAATTATAAAGAAGTACTTTAACTTCCCCTCTATAATCTGAGTCAATTGTACCTGGTGAATTTAAAACTGTAACATTATATTTCAGAGCTAAACCACTTCTAGGCCTTACCTGACCTTCATATCCTTTGGGTATTTCTAAAATCAAATTAGTAGGTATTAATTTTGATTGAAAAGGAGGAATATTTATATCTTGTTTTGATGCTGAACAAAGATCCATTCCCGATGAATCTTTACTTTGATACTTGGGTAATTTTATTTTTAAATTTTTATTTGCTAACTTATATTTTAATTCCATGTTTAAGTTTTAATAAATAAATTACCATTAAATTAAATATTTAAAATAATAAATAGTATATAATTGCATTTATTCTATTTTGTTAATTTATTATGTTAAAAAAAATTATTCTCTATGAAAAAATTGTTTTTATTCAATTTGATAATTGCTTTTATAGCAATTTTTGTTTTTGTAGGATGTTCTAAAAATCCAGATGTTGTTTATTATAATGGAAAAGTTTATACCCTTGATGATAAGAATACGATTGCTGAAGCTATTGCGGTTAAGGATGGGAAGATTATTTCGGTTGGTAGTAACAAAGAGATTAAAGAAAATTATTCTAATGTGAAAGCTGTTGATTTAGGAGGGAAATGCGTTATTCCGGGTTTCATAGATGCAGAGGGGTCAATAACCCATTTCGCAGAAAATCTTTCTACGATTCTTCTAGAAAAGTATAATTCTACTGAGGAGTTAGGTAAACATATTAAAGAATATTGCAATAAATTTCACAATGATGTTTGGATAAAAGTGTATTTCTATGGGAAATACGAATCTAATGATGATAGTTTGGGGAATATAGATAAATCGGTGCTTGATGAATTTGCACCAAATCATAATCTATATGTAATGAATAGGGAAGGTACAATTGCGGTTTTGAATTCGAAAGCTTTAAATACATTAAAACTTAAAGTTGATCTATTACCAGAAGAAATAGAAGCAGGAGTTAATGAGAATAACGAACTTGATGGTTGGATAACTGGAAGTGTTCAAGACTTTCTTAGTAAAAGAATTTATAGTTATTCGAAAGAAGTTATGGCTTCTTTGCTTGAGATAGCAAGTAAAGAAATATTGAAATGGGGGATTGTAGAAGTTAGAGACAGAAATCTTACAAAAGAATCAATTAACATAATTAGGAATCTAATTGATAGCAATAAATTTCCCATTAAACTTTATGCAGTGATTAGTTATGAATATGATTTACTGAATGAATTTTTGATGAAAGGAATAGAGAAAGATTATAAAGGAAAACTTTCCGTTAGAGCTGTTTCAATTGATGTTGATGGTGCATTCGAATTTAAATTGGCTGATATGTTTGAAAAATATAAAGAAGCACCTCAATTGGTACCTGCTTTCAAGACTGAAGAAGATATTGAAGATCTGATAAGCAAAGCATTTAAATCTGATTTTCAGGTGAATATTAAAGCGGTAGGTGATAAAGCTGTAAATATGTCGTTAAATTCATTGGAAAAACAACTTAAACAGAAAAGTGTTGATAATCATAGAACAGTTATTGAAAATCTACAGTTTATTAAAGCTGATGATTTAAGGAGAGTTAAAGAGTTAAAAGTTATACCATCTATAAGACCAGAAGTTTGTATTGATGATGCGTATATACTACCAAAATTAATAGACTCAAACGCAATAAAAAATCTTGGTCTATGGAAATCTTTACTAAATAATGCGGGATACATAATTGTTGGTTCTGATTTTCCATTTGAGAATAGAACAATTAATCCATTAGTGCAAATATATTATCTTCTAACACGTAAAGATATTGACAACCCTAATGCGACTCAAATAAATCCATCAGAATCGCTTTCAATATTGGAAGCATTAAAAGCTTATACTGTTTGGGCTGCTTATGCCTGTTTTGATGAAGAATGCAGAGGAAGTTTAGAAAAAAACAAATATGCTGATTTTGTTGTTCTATCTGAAGATATATTTAATGTTAGACCTGAAGATATTTTGAAAATCAAAGTTTTGAAAACGATAGTTAATGGAAATGTAATGTATGAGTCTAAATAATAACAATTAATGGACGAGAAGAAGCCTGAAAAATTATTGGATATACTAAATTTAAGTACAGAATATCTTAAGAAAAATAATATAGAAGATTCCCGTTTAAATGCAGAATTAATGCTTTGTCAAGTATTAAACTATGATAGAATAAATTTATATTTAAATTACGATAGACCCTTACATAAAACGGAAATTGATGAATTCAAAATATTATTAAGAAGAAGGGTTAAAAAAGAACCTTTGCAATATATTTTAGGCAAAACAATTTTTTTTGGGTATACTTTCATTATAAATAAAAATGTTTTAATCCCTCGACCAGAAACTGAATTTTTAGTTGAGAAGATTATATCATTTATAGATAAGAGTGAATTAGATTTATATAGAATTCTTGAGATTGGTACAGGGAGTGGTTGCATTAGCGTATCTTTATCAAAAGAAATAGAAAAGCTAAATAAAAATTATCACATTCTAGCAATTGATTCTTCTAAAAAAGCATTAGAACTTGCAATAGAAAATGCTAAACTTAATAATGTTGATAATGAAAAATTAACTTTTAAATACTGTGATTTATTTGATGAAGATATGAGTCTTGATTCTTTTAATATAATAGTTAGTAACCCACCATATATTTCATATGATGAATACAAAAAATTACCTGACGAAATAAGATTATATGAACCAGCTGAAGCGCTTACTGACTTTGAAGATGGATTGAAATTTTATAAGAAAATTTTTGAATTATTTAAAAAAAATAAGAACAATTGTACATGTTTTCTTGAAATCGGACACAATCAGAAAGATAGTTTAGAAAAATTACTTTATTTGTACGGTTTAAGGATTTATATAATGGAAAAAGATTTAAATAATAATTTTCGTTATTTAACAATACATATATGATTATCGTTGTACAAAGAGTAGAAAAAGCAAGTGTAGAAATAAATGGGGAAGTTTATTCCAGAATTGGAAAAGGACTATTAGTTTTTTTAGGCATTGAGAAAGGTGATAGCGAAAAGGAATTGGATTATTTATCAAAAAAAATCATAGACCTAAGAATTTTTAATGATGAAAATGATAAAATGAATTTGTGTGTTAGAGATGTTGGAGGTGATGTTTTAATTATTTCTCAATTTACTCTATGTACAGATGACCAAAAAAGTGGAAATAGACCAAGCTTTTTTAATGCAGAGGTAGGTGAACAAGCTGAATATCTTTACAAAAAGTTTATTGAAAAAACTAAGTGTTATTATGAAGATGATAGAGTGAAATCAGGTATTTTTGCAGCAATGATGAAAATTGAACTTATTAATGATGGCCCTGTGACTATAATATTAAGGAAAAAGTACAATGAAAATAAATAAACATAGGAAGATTACAATTATTGGTGTTGGAAAAGTTGGGTATGCACTTTTAAATAAATTTCTTGATTGTAATTATAATATATCCTTTGCAGTAGAAAAGTCACAAAAGTTACTTAATAAAATCAAAAGGGAACAGAAAAATATAATTATTAAAAATAAAATAACACCTGAAATTATCAATAGTACTGATGTGATTATAATTTCAGTGAAAGATGATGAAATCGAAACACTATGTAAGCATTTAAAAAAATTTGACTGTGATTTTAAAGATAAGATAATTTTTCACACAAGTGGTGTTTTATCTTCTAAAACATTAGCAAAATATTTTCGCAATAAGAACAATATCGGCAGTTTACAACCAGTTCAGACATTTAATAAACACGACATAACTCAGAAAGATAAAATATCAAATTCTTATATTTTACTCGAAGGTGGTAAAAATTTTTTAGAATATGCTAAAAAAGTTTGCAAAGATTTCAATTCTAAATTTTTATTAGTTAATGAGAAAGAGAAAAGATATTTTCATATTATTTCAGTTTTTGCATCAAATTATTTAACAGCGTACTTTGATTTAATATGCGGTAGTAAGCTAATTAAAAAATTATCTGGTAAAGAAATATTTGATATTTTAAAACCATTGATATTAACCACTATCGATAATATAGATAATTCTAAAGAATTTTATGAGGCTTTATCAGGACCAATTGAGAGAGGAGATGTAAAAACTATAAAAAAACATATTAGTGAGTTAGAAAAGAAGAATATTGTATTGTATTTATTATATAAATCTTTTGGCTTTCATACAGTATCGCTTGCATTAAAGAAAAAATCAATAGATTTAGATACTGCGGAAAGAATCAAAAATTTTATTTTTTATGAAAAATAGAATTGTCATATTAAAATGTACTATTATCTTTTTAATGTTAGTTAATTTTTTGTATGCTTATGATGAAATTAATTATTATTTGATTGATACAACAAAACCCAAGATCACTCTTGAAACTTTGAATCCAGGGGGTATATTTCTTTCTCCTGGGATTGGTGTTGAAATACCTTTTTTAAAATTTGCGGGAAATTCGAATATGGCTCTTTCCTTAGGTGGTAGAATTGAATACTCTACACTTAAACTATATCCATTTGTTTTTGCAGTTTCGTATTATTATCAAAAGCATTCAGGTAGTGATGTTTATAAAACTGAAAATTTATTAAATAGCTTATATACAAAAGTTCATAATATTGGTGTAGGATGCGATGTAATATTAAATAAATATTTAAAGCAAACTTTCACAATATTTTATCTTACTGTGGAGTTAAAATATTTGTCTATTAAAAGAGAAATATCCCCTGAAACAGTACACCTGGACTTAAAGAAGGAAGATTCTGTTTTTGGGATTTCTGGGGGGCTTGGTTTTACTCTTTATATATTTGATATTTATGGAACATATAATTATGCAAAAGAATATTCAAGCTTTTCTGTCAAAACACGTTTTAGATTGCCTCTATTAAGGTTTTAAAACTTCCTATCTTTCCATTTTATTTTATACCCCGAAAGAAAAGTAAAAGGTAATAATAAACCATATAACATAAAGTATAATTGGAATGGTAAGAAATATTTATATATATGTAATGTTTTAAGCGATTTAGCAAGAGGGAAGGAAATGATAAAATCTGATAGTATTTTTATAAAAATTAACGAAAAATATATTATAATAGGTAGAAATAGATATCCAAGCAGCATTAGGAGATTAACATTTAACATTAGAAACCCAATCGCATAACCTAGAATGTTAATTCCTGTCCCTCCTCTAAACCATCGTTTTTTTTGTCTATATAATTCTTTCAAATTTGCACAAGCTTTTGATAAAACATATCCATTTGGAATGATGGGGTATTTAACCTTGTATTTTTTTTGTTTTTGTATTGTATTAAGTAAAGTTAAATCTTCAGTAACTGAGAATTTTAGTTGTTCATATCCACCAACAGAATCATAAATATTTTTATTCATTGCAAGATTATTACCTAAGCAACTTAATGCGTTATTCATGCCAGCGCTTGCGGAAGAAATTGATTCAAGATATAGCCAATCCATAGCTTGTAATTTTGTAAAAAAATTTACTCCTTCTAACATTGTAAATCCGCATACAAGTGCTGTTTCATTATCGAAATATTTTACTGCTTCTTTTATCCATCCTGAAGGGACAAAACAATCTGCATCAGTGGTCATTATAATTTCTCCTTTTGCTTCCTTTATTCCATTAGAGAGAGCAAATGCTTTACCATTTATTTTTGGATTGGAATATTCTTGTATATTTACTAATCTAAAATTATTGAAATTAGTTATTTCTTCTTCTATTATTTGTTTTGTTAAATCTGTAGATCTATCGTTTACAATTATTATTTCATATTTATCTTTAGGATAATCAATATTTTTAAGGGATTTGATGCAATTTCTTATATTATCTTCTTCGTTTCTTGCGGCAACTACAACAGATACGAAAGGGAAATCTTTATTTGTAGGCTTTAATTTCAAAATGTTTTTATGTCCCCATAAATAAAATATTAGATATAGGAAAAAATAGAGTCCCGTCGTTATGAAAAAATATATTATCATTAAATTAAGTGTAATATCCAATCATTTTACCACAGCTATTTTTATAATTTTTGTTTCAGTTGTACCATCAATTTCTGCTTCAATCACACCATAATAGATACCTGATTGTACATTTGAAACATCCCAGACAATTTCATTATCAGTATTTGAATAAGCAGTACCATTCAATTTAGTAACGAGTTCTCCCGATAAATCTAAAATCTTGATTGTTACGCGAGATGCATTTCCGTTGATAAAGTATCTAATGTAAGTTTTATTATCATAAACAGGGTTTGGCCAATTATATGCTCTATCTGAAGGGAGCTTCTCTTTATATGTTATGATAGAACTAAGTGATTTAAAATTACTATTAGATAAATATTTATCATTATGAATATTCTTCCATAATATATTGTTCTCAATATATGGGTAGCCAGTCTTGTATGCATATAAATAACCATCATTGCTATAAACTAAAATACCTAATGTATCTGAATAATTGAAAAATGCGGGATATATTGAATCTGATTTACCAGTTTTTATGGGGAATCCATCTAATATTTTTCCATTACTACCATAAGCATATAAATCTCCCTCTTTACTTATAAACAATAAATCAATAAAACCATCATTGTTAATATCACCCACTATTGTACCCGAGCTAATTTCAGATTTAACCCTCGCTGGGAAATAATCAACTATAACCTCATTTCCAGTAAATGCTTTTATTTTACCATTATCATTTATGATTATTTCTTGTTTTGTGTCCTTATTTATGTCTGAAAGTATAGGTGGAGTTGTTATCTTAGATAACGAATATTTTTCAAGTATTAATTTACCATTCAAAAATGTATTCTGATTGAATGATATTAAAGAATCTGAAGCTGTTTTAGAGGTTATATTACCAGATGTTATGAAATAGTTATTAGTACTAAAAATGAAACTAGTTTTAGATACTTTTGAAAGTTGAGTTATAGAATTTATTGTGGAATCTGTAATACCCGAAGGATTGCCATCCAATTGATAAGAGAATAATTTTTGATTTAAAGGGAGTATTATTTTTACAGAATCAAATACAAGAGGTAAACCTGTAAAGTTAACTCCTGAAATAGGAATAATAGTTAATGAATCTATAATTTGAAAATTGGAGTTGAATCTGAATAAACCTAATTTTCCTCCCGTTAATGTGTTTGATAAAGCAATTAACCTGTTTGAATTTAGATTTGATGAATAAGCAAAAGTTGGTGGAGAAAAACTGTAATTGTTTATTATTAGACCTGTTGAGTCATTTGTGATTAGAGAACCATTATTTTTAAAGATATGAATACCGAAATTCGAATTTACTAAGATTTCGTCCTTATTATCACCATTTATATCAAAACTTATAGGGTTTGAAAATTTATTAGGAGGACCAATATATTTTGGAAATCCTGTAATAGGTTTAATAATGTCTGAACCAACTCTAATTTTGAATTTCATTACTGGTGATATCGTATCAAAATCTGTAATGTATATATTGTTATTTGCTAGTGAATAACTTAAAGAATTAGGAATTGAAAATGGGGTGAATTTATTTTGATATATTGTGGCAGGTACGTAGTGATTACCGTTATACCAAAAATCTACGAAACTACCATCACCTGTCACATTACCAAATGGTGTAATATATGTAACCCCAATTTCCTGTGCACCTTTTGCTTCTTCTAAATCAACACCTTTATGTTCAATATCATTATTAATAGTATTAGAGGCAAATTTTTCTTTAATAATAGTTTCATCAATATGCCAGATTAATATACCTCCTCTAAAATTCGCTGTATCATTTATTATTCCAGGTAGGCTCCAATCTAAATACGAAACATCAATTACATTGCCATCAATTTTTGTAATATCATAGTTAATAAAACCACTTTGGTCTTTAGTATATAAAGTTGAATCCAAAAAATTTCTATTTCTGGTGTATACTCTTTGTCCAATGTTAAAAGGATTTCTATTTCTATTTTCGATTAAGAAATATTCTTGTGTATTTATTAAGACTTTATAAATTGTAGAATCTTGAGGGGTGGGTAGTGATGATGTGTTAATTGTGTATGTATTTTCACCACTTGATATTGTTATTGGATTAATCCAACCCAGATAAATTTTTTCCCATGCTGATGGTTCAGGTGGAAAAATCCCATTGAAACTAAATATAGACTGCCCATCCATTAAACCAAATCTCCCAATTGCGGTTTTGCCAGTACTTGTGTTAAATAAATCAGGTAAACCTAAATAACTCCCGAAACTTCCAACAAGAATACCGTTCATACCAAGCTCTAAAAGATATTTGCCCGATATTAAATTGAGTTCTCTTAATTCTGCTGATGGAATTATTAATGAGTTCTTAATAAAAAACCCTTCTTGAGTTTCGTACCCATTGTAGTTATTTCCGAAGAATTCTTTAAGGTTTTTTATACCAATATATATAGATGGTATATCATATGGTGTTGGGTCATAACCATAAATAGAAGTTAAATCTACATCCCTACCAATACCAGCATGGAAAATAATAAAAGCTGTTTTATTTGAATCAAGATTCGAAAAATTTATTATACTATCAGCTCTTGACCAGCAATCCTGAAATAAATACCCTAATTTAATATAACTTTCATTTTTCAGTGGTGAATATTCACGCATTTTCTTTGGAAGTGTGATGACCTTGCCATATAATTTATAATTAATAATGAGTTTTCCCTTTGATGCTTTGTAATAATAATTCTTAAGGAATTTTAAATGGTCAATAAAATATAAACTATCATATGGAGGCGCATCAATTACTGTATCACGTTGTCTTGATGGGTCGTAGTATTTATTAGATAGGTCAAATCTACCGTTACCTGTCGTGAGTGGATCGTCATCTTCCTGAAATTGTACTAGAACAGCAATGAGCTGGATTGTATCTGCATTTAATTTATACTGCTTAGGATTGTAAGAAAACTGATGATTAGATATATTAAAAGGATGGGATAAGGTTAATACTTTATTAATTTTTTCTTGAGCATAAGAAGTAACCAAAAAAGCAGAAACTAATAAAAATATTTTAAGTATTCTCACTACTTACTAATGTTTCTTTAGTGCTAAAATATTTAACTAATGATATTTTTGAGTTATTTGAATTTTAATTAAAGTTTAAAAGTTTATAATGAATCCAAATCTGAGTGTATTTGCAAGTGGATGAGTCTCATCAATTGTATTTATGTAACTAAAATCAAATCCGTATAAACTGTATCTAATACCAGCACCAAGTGTTATGAATTTTCTGTTCCCATATTGTGGATCCTCATAAAAATAACCTGCCCTTAAAGCAATTAATTTGGGATTTCCATACCAATATTCAACTCCTACTGAAGATTGAATAGAAGCAGCAATTTCTTTTATGCCACCTTTCCATGATGTGAAAATAGCTTTATAAAATGGGTCAGGTTTATTAACAAGCAATTTTGAAAAGTCTGCTGTTAGTGTCAAATCATTTCCTTCATTTTTAAACAATTTATAAGCAACACCTATTCTTAATTGGGTAGGTATTGGATCTGCTTGGGCTGCATCAACATATTGTATCTTAGGACCTAAGTTAGATAAATTTATTCCGAGTGATATCTTATCCTTAAATATTTTTAACCCTGAAGTTGGTTTATATAATGCTGATATATCAAAACTAGTAGTAAATGCTGTACCTGTTCCTTTTTCATTACCAACTTTAACACTGGATAGATTACTATAAATAAATCGAGTAACCACTCCAACACCTAAGTCCTTTGTTACTTTAGTAGCATATCCGAAAGCAATTGCAAATTCATAAGCTTTATAATCTCCGATTCTATTTCCAAACTCGTCTGTTTGGATTATTGTACCGATATTTAAATAAGTTAAACCTACTCCAAGAGTACCTCTTAAAGAGGGGAAATGTCTTTTAGCAGCTAAGTAATCGTAGAATAAATCTGATATGTTAAGATTTGCTAACCAAGGTGAGTGTGTAAAATTAATTTCAGTATTTTCTTCTTGAAAGGCTAAACCTGCGGGGTTCCAGTGCATTGCAGTTGCATCATCAGCAATAGCAGTTCCCGTCTCTCCCATTGCTGCAAATCTTGAGTTTGGTCCAATTAATAAAAAGGGAACACCAGTTGAAATTGTTTTTTGGGCATATATTTCAGAAGTATTTAAGCATAAAAAACCGAGAAACATAATTAGACAGATCAGTAGCGAATTTTTTGTTTTAGATTTCATTTTAATGAATTCCTCCAAATATATTTATTATTTTAATTTTGCAATTTTGTGAATTGAACTATTAGTAAAATTACCATCTAATGCTTTTACAATCAATTTATATAAATATACACCGTTTGCAATCGCATCTCCATCAGAATCTTTCCCATCCCAATCGATTTGTACAAATTTATCATTTATATTAGTCCTTTTTAATTCTTTTATCAATTTCCCACTTACAGTATAAATTTTAATTTCAACATCAATAGGTGTATCAAAATTATGTTTGAATATAAAACTCGTGTTATCTTTAAATGGATTGGGATAGTTATAAATATCTGCAATATATAAAGATGAAGTTCCTTTAACTGTAAAATCAATTTCTGTCTCATTTGGGTTATTATATGTATCCCATGCTTTTAGTCTTAATTTATATTTACCTTCTGCAAGATTTTCAAGAGGATATTCAATTGTGCCATATTGAAAACCTGAAACAGAAGTATAATATTGAGTTAAGTCAATTTTGTTACTTTCATCATTATTAAAAATAGCTTCTATCTTATGACCAATAGTACCAGTAAGGTTAATTCCGCTTTCATCAAAAAAATCAGCAATTATTTTTGTATTTTGGTTTATTATATCACCGCTTCTAAAATTCCTTGAATCCATATACAAACTAATTTGTGGACCAACCGTATCAGGTGCAGCGGTGCTATCAATACCATCAATCACAAACATATTAGAATAACCCGAACCTTCATTAATATTATCATAAAAATACGCGAGAATTTTCCCTGTCCCTTTTTTGTATGATATATCTTTAGGGACAATAAATTCTACTGACCACTTGCCATTTGTGACGGGTGTTTTTCCAGTATAAATTATACCACCATCAAGTTTAAATCTAAAATGATATATTACAAAGTCGATAATATCTATGTCTCTATCAACATCAAAAACTTTTATATTTATAGTACCGTTAAAGTTACTCCAAAATGTTGAATCGGGTTTTAAAATACTTCCCGAAACTTTAACTCTTTGTAGTGCTTTTATGTGAGCTGTATCTGTTGTTGGTGTATTATTTATAGAGTCAACTCTTGTAAAGTACTGTGGTATACTTATTCTCATTGCAGGATCACCAATTATGCAAAATTTCATATCATTATCACTTATGAAAGGTAGTTGGTTCTTTGTAAGATACAGTGATTTTCCGAATCTTAGTGGTAAGTTCAATGTATCCTTAACAAACATAAAATTGCTCCATAATGTATTATTTAATATTGCATTTGGAGTGCTAAATACTGGTCTAACAGAACCAACAGAGGATATAACACCTTTGTTTTGTATAAAAACTAATTGCTCACCCATACTGAGTATATAAGGGTCATCCCATCTAGATATATCACAACTTGCAATAGTCATTATTGGATACTTGCCTTTGTTTTTAAGTTGTGCTACTCCTTCATCTCTAACGAATACATGTTCGTGTGCCCACAGATCGGTACTACCATGACCGACATAGTTTATAAGTAATCTACCTTCATTCCAACTTTTAATTATATCTATATTTGCTCCTGGTTTTCTCCGCCCTTGTGGTGTTATTACTGCAGGATATGTTACTATATAAATTTTATCCTTTTCAAAATCCTTTTTGGTATAAACCTCTGCTACTAATTCGCACTGGTCTGTATGAATGCTACCTTCTTCACCCTGAGTACTTCTTGTTGTCCAACCATCATCGGCAACATACATAATTTTTTTCTTCCATATACCATTTGAGGTAGGGGATTCATATTCAATTATTTTATCTACTACTGAGTTTGCTTCAGAAAGAGAGTTTACACAAAGGCGTGCATGTGAGAAATCTGGTCTACAAGGTGTAGGAGATTCAAAGTTTTCATTAATATCGGTATAAAAGTCATCACTAGGATAACTCGTTATCTCATTTTGCTCTGGGTCATCTTTTTCAAGTGGTGGAAGATAATTTTTTATTGATAAATTGTATATATTTTTATAATCGTAATTTCCATCTCCAAAAAATAGCACATAAAGTGGTCTTTCATTCCAGTTATTGAAAGCATATTTTAAGAAATTTCTTATAGCTACAGGGTCAAGGAGTCCACCAGAGAATTCATTATAAATTTGATTCACATCAATAACAAGTGTATTAATCTTATTGATACCTACCTTTTCCCTTTGCTCCTTTAGACGATTAGCAGCAGATAGAAATTCTGTTGGAGATATTATAACATTACTTGCTCCATCAGTAATTCCGTGTAAATTTTGATTTGGTACTTTTGATGATATTGAAACAGGGGTCTTGTAATTGTTGTCACCAATAATAAAGAATCTTTTTGGTGAACCATCAATTAAATTTTCCTGAAATCTTACAACTCCACCAGAGAATGAGATAGGATTAATAATTTTTACCTGGCTATAATTTGAGACTTCAAATATCTTAACAGTTGAAGAGCTAAATGGTGAAACCTGATATTCTATTAGTGCCGTAGTGTCTGGGGTGAAAAATTGTATCGTATTATTTTGAACACTATTTAAATATCTTTTATAATGAATTTCATAAAAATCATAATTACCTTTTACACCCTGTGAATTATACTGTGCAGGTAAACATAATTTTAAACTAATCGAATTATAACCAGCAGATAGGGAATATTCTTCATCAATATTTTTTGGTATCCAGTGTGAAAATTCACTAAATATTGCAGGTACATCGTATATTTGATTAAAAGTAGAATTTTCATCTTTTAGATTAAAATAAGCGTTTACTGATGACGAATTACCAAAGCGCATTCTCAATTTGATATTTGAACCCTCAACATAACCAGGAAGGTTTTTCACAAATGAGAAACATTCATTATAACTTAAGTTCTGGCTTACCCATTGTGTACCTGTATGTCCTAAATTAATAATCTCTGCCTTTTCAAAAAATCTATTATATGCATATGGCATTAATTGAGCTGTTGGAATATTTGGAGAATTTATAACTTCCATTCTCTTACCATTGGAACCTCCATAGGTAAACCAGTATATGTTTGAATTCGTATAACGGTGAATATTGCTTTTATATCTTCTTTCAATCGAGTCATAAACCCAATCAGATGTAGAAATACCATAAAAAATCAAATATTCAAACTTTCCATTTGCATCAGTTTGTACGAAAATATCAACTTCATTTAAGTCGTCAATTGCAGGGGTAGAATTATTATAGGGTAATTCTTTTCCACCATTATTGTATATTTTTATTGTTTGTGGGTTTATATTGTCTGTGTTAATCCCAGCATTCTGTAAATAGGATTTATCAATTCTATATATCCCTGTTTCTTTTACTTCTAATTTATAAAAATCTCCTGTTGCAAGTACACTATTTTGTATTTGCTTTCTTGAATCTTGATTAAATTCTTTTGTAGACCAATTTAATGCTACTTTGGAATTAATTGCTAAATCTAAAAAGAAATCTTTTTCTTCTTTAGTGAGTGTTTTTCTCATCAAAACTGGAGAATCTCCAAATGTTACCCTAATTTTTATAAATTCAAGTCGTTTTATAACTTTAAGAAAAGGATTATAAAGAAAAGTGTATATTTTTATATGACCTAAATATTTGTTTCGTAATATTCCACTTTGTGTTAATTCTGCAAAATTTTTTGGATAGAACTCATTAGAATTGTATATTTTGTCATCTTTGATATATGCATAGTCATATAAACCATCCTTTGTCTTTTTAATTGTTGGGATTGGATTAATATCAATATTGTTAATTTCTATGTATTTAAAATCCAATATATCCAATCTATTATTAGAGAAGGAAGGTAAAAATACAGGTATAGAACGAATTGGAATATCTGGTAATCCTTCTTTAATCAATTCAGAAAATGTATTTTCAGCTATATAACTATTTATATATTTGGGATAATAAACAAATTCTACATATGAAGAAGTTAAATTTGTTATAATAATATCATTAGCAAATTTGTTTAAATTCTTATCTTGCGAAAAATTTACATTTTTTAATATAAGTAGGATGTATAATATGACTACTAATTTCTTCATATTAATGGTTTATATATATAAAATAAAATACCATTTATTAAAGTTTCATTTTAATACTTAAATTTAATAAATGGTATAAAATTATTCTATAGAGTTTAGGATTATTTATTTACAAATATATGTTTATATGGTTTTATTGTCAATGCTTAAAAAATCAGTATTTAACAATTAATTAATACTCTACTTCTTTTTTAACAAGTTTAGTTTTTCCAGTAGATCAATATTTTGAAGAGCATTCTTTGCTGCTTCCTGTTCGGCTTGTTTCTTAGATTTTCCTTTGCCAATACCTAAACAGTGCTCAGCTAAATATACTTCAACGGTAAATAACTTGTGGTGTTCAGGTCCTTCTTCTTTCACAAGCTTGTATTCGGGAATGTAGTCCGTATTAGCCTGTGCAAACTCAAGGAATTTACTTTTGTGATTTTCATCAAATTGATTTAGCCATTTTATATCAAGTTTTGAAAATATTTCGTTATTAATAAATTTTTTTGCTGCTTCATAACCAGAATCTAAAAATATTGCTCCTATAAGTGCTTCATAAGTATCTGCTAATATAGTATCGTATCCTTCATTAATAGATTTAATTGCTGCTGATGAAGCGAGTATGAAATTCTGCAATTTGATATTCCTTGCTCTTTCAGCTAAAAATCTTTTATTGACTAGTATTGAACGAAATTTTGTTAAATCTCCTTCTTCGTTTAGTGGAAAGTTTTTATATAAGAATTCTGCAACTATTAAATCTAATACTGCATCCCCTAAAAATTCTAATCTCTCATTCGATAGAAAGTAATTTCCCGAAGAATTTTTTTTACCCTTAAGAAAAGAGCGGTGGGTCAATGCTGTTACAAAGTATTTGTAATCAATTATTTTGTAATTTATGTTTTCTTGAAATTTTTCAAAATCTATTTTTTTTATTACTTTACTTAAAGAAAAAACAGGCTTTTTTTCTTTAGTTAATATAGAAAAAAGCCTGAATTTCTTAAATAGTTTAAGCATAAAATCCTTCGGAGAGAAAATTACTCAACTTTCTTAAATACGATAGCAGTATTATGTCCACCGAAACCCGAATTTGTTGAAATAACAGTTTTAACATCCTTTTTTAAATGAACATTCGGGACATAAAATAAATCACATTCCTCGTCTTTTTCTTTATAGTTAATGGTAGGTGGAATAATGCCATCTCTTATTGTTAAAATCGCAGCAATTGCTTCAATTGCACCAGCAGCTCCTAGTAAATGTCCTATCATAGATTTTATAGAATGAACAGGAATTTCGTATGCTCTTTTTCCAAATACGGTTTTTATTGCAGCGGTTTCATTCTTGTCGTTCAAAGGAGTTGATGTACCATGTGCATTTATTACATCTATATCGTTTATTGTTAATCCACTGTCTTTTATACATAAATCTATTGCTCTGGCAACACCTTCTCCATTGGGAGCTGGTTCTGTTATGTGGTGTGCATCTCCAGTAAGAGAAAATCCTGCTATCTCGGCATAAATTTTTGCTCCTCTATTGATAGCGTGATTATACTCTTCCAATATTAACATAGCAGCACCTTCACCCATAACAAATCCATCCCTTGTTTTATCAAAAGGTCTTGATGCACCTTTTGGGTCATCATTTCTTGTAGAAAGTGCTTTCATTGCATTGAAGCCACCAACTCCTAAAGGAGTTATTGCTGCTTCAGAACCTCCAGTTATTATCACATCTGCATAATCATGTTGTATTAAAAATGTTGCATCAATGATACTATTTGCTGATGTAGAACAAGCTGAAACAGTTGCGTAATTCGGTCCTTTGAAACCATATATCATTGATAACCTACCGGGCACTATATCAGAAATCATCATTGGAATAAAGAAAGGGCTCAACCTATCAGGGTTACCATCGCGGTTTTTAATAATTTCAGCTTGATTTGCAAATGTAATTAGACCTCCAATTCCTGAACCAGTCACGACACCAGCTCTATCACGATTTATTTTTTCGGGATCTATTCCAGAGTCTTTCATTGCTTCCTCAGCTGCTACTAATGCATATTGGCAGAACGGATCAGTCCGCTGGGCTGTTTTCCTATCCATATAATTCAAAGGGTCAAAACCTTTGAGTTCACCTGCAAATTTAGTAGGGAAGTATTTTGTATCGAAATAAGTAATGTAGTCAATTCCGCTTTTACCTTCAATCATAGAATTCCAGAAATCTGTTACATTTAATCCACATGGAGTTAATGCTCCAAGTCCAGTAACGACTACTCTTCTCTTCATATTTTGGAGATTAATTATATAATTAACCTAATTTTTGTTTTATATATTCAATTGCTTCACCTACTTTAGTAATCTTTTCTGCTTCCTCATCAGGAATTTTAATACCGAATTCTTCTTCAAATTTCATTACTAATTCTACTGTGTCAAGAGAATCAGCTCCTAAATCATTCATAAATGAAGCTTCTGGAGTTACTTTGCTTTCTTCAACTCCTAATTTGTCTACGATTGCTTTTATTACTTTTGCTTCAATTTCTTGGGGTGTCATTTCTATTCTCCTTTTTTAATTTTTAAAATTTAATGAAAACTAATATAAAAATTAAAATTTTTAATTAAAAGTGAAAAA
>JAOADD010000035.1 GCA_026417495.1 Ignavibacteria bacterium | reverse complement strand
TTGCAGGAGGAAAAGCAACCAGACTATATCCGTTGACTTATGATATTCCAAAATCTTTATTGGATATTGCTGGTAAACCATTTATTTACAGGCAATTTGAAATTTTCAAAAGGAACAATATAAAGAAGGTGGTTCTTTGTTTGGGAGTGCATGGTAAAAAAATTGAAGATTATATTAAAGGTCAAAAAAATTTTTTTAGTGATTTTGAGATATATTATTCTTATGATTACCCTGATCTTTTGGGTACTGGTGGTTCCGTTAAGAATGCATTCAAGTATTTAGGAAATAGTTTTTTTGTTATCTATGGAGATTCCTATTTAAATATTAATTTTACTGATGTGTCTTCATTATTTGAAATAAGTAATAAATTAGGATTAATGACTGTTTTCAAGAATTCTGGTTTATATGATAAAAGTAATGTTGTTTTTCAGAATGGTAAAATAATAGAGTACGATAAAATGAGAACAAATGAAAATATGAAATATATTGATTATGGTTTAGGTATACTCAATAAAAAAGCATTCGAACCTTTTAAAACAGAAAAAAAATTTGATTTGGTTGAAGTTTATAAATATTTAATAAGAATAGATGAATTAATTGGTTATGAAGTTAAAGAAAGGTTTTATGAGATAGGTTCTAAAAAGGGTTTGGAAGAATTAATAAATTGTTTTAAAAATAATATTTTTACTTAATATGGAAAATTTCATTGAAAATTATTTTAAAGAAGCAATTGAGGTTATTAATAAAATTGATAAAAGACAAGTGTCTAAAGTTATTAATATTATAAAAGAAATAAAAAATAAAAATGGTAGATTATTCATTCTTGGTGTAGGTGGTAGCGCTGCTAATGCTTCCCATGCAGTTAATGATTTCAGGAAAATTGCTGGAATTGAGTCTTATACACCAACTGACAACGTTTCTGAATTAACAGCAAGAATAAATGATAATGGTTGGGAATCGGTCTTTGTTGATTGGTTGAAAATAAGTAAACTTAATGAAAATGATTGTTTATTCATCCTTTCTGTCGGAGGTGGTAATCTGGAAAAAAATGTTAGTGTTAATCTTATTGAATCTATAAAATATGCAAAAAACAAAAATGCAAAAGTAATTGGTATTGTAGGTAGAGATGGTGGTTATACAGGAAAAGAAGCAGATGCATGCATTATTATACCGACTGTGAATGAAAAATCTGTTACTCCACATACAGAAGCGTTTCAGGCAATAGTGTGGCATTTAATAGTATCTCACCCTGATATTCAACAGTATGAGATGAAATGGGAATCAATTAAATAAGTATTTTTTATGTTAAATAAAGCAGTTTTTTTAGATAGAGATGGTGTATTAAATAAGCTAATTTTTAGAAAAAACTTTGAGGAATATACTCCACCACACTCTGCAGAAGAAATAGAAATTATTAATGGTGTATTTGAAAGTTTGAAATTATTATTGAAAGAAAATTATTTATTATTTATAGTATCCAACCAACCTGATTACGCTAAAGGTAAAGTAAGCTATGAAAAGTTAATATCAGTTTGTAACGAATTTATGAATTTAATGGTTGCAAATGGTATTCATATAACCGAATACAATTATTGCTTTCATCATCCTGAAGGAATTGTTGAAGGCTATAATGTAAAATGTGAATGTAGAAAACCAGGTACATTATTTATTGATAATGCGGTTAAAAAATATAATATTGATAGAAATAATTCCTGGTTTATTGGAGATAGAGATTCTGACATAACTTGTGGTAAAAATGCTAAATTAAGAACGATTTTTATTAACTCTGGTTTATTCCAATTGAGAGAAAATAATTCACCTGATTTTTTCGCTAGTAATATTTCAGAAGCAACTAAAATAATTCTTAAATCTATATGAATAATTATAAAGAATTTTTAAGAAAACTCAAAATAAAAATATTTGCTGATGGTGCAAATATTGATGAAATGTTAAAACTATATAAAGAAGGATACATAAAAGGATTTACAACAAATCCTTCTCTTATGAAGAAAGATGGAGTTAGTGACTATGTGAAATTTGCAAAGGAGTTATTAGAAGTAATAAAAGATTTACCAATTTCATTTGAGGTTTTTTCAGATGATTTCTATACCATGGAAAAGGAGGCAAGATTGATTCATTCTTGGGGTAGTAATGTGTATGTGAAAATTCCGATTACAAATACAAATGGTGAATTTTCTTATGATTTAATAAAAAAGTTATCAGCAGATGGAATATCACTTAATATAACAGCAATTCTTACCATTGGACAAGTAAAAAAAATATTATCCGCATTAGAACCAAGTTCGAGAACGATAATTTCAATTTTTGCAGGTAGAATTGCTGATACAGGAAGGGATCCTGTACCATATATGATTGAAGCTAAAAAAATTATAAAAGAAAATTCTAATGCAGAATTACTATGGGCTAGTTCAAGGGAATTATTAAATTTAATACAAGCAGAAAATTGCGGATGTGATATAATAACAATTACAAATGATATATTAAAAAAATTACATCTATTAAATAAGGATTTAAATGAATTGTCACTTGATACTGTAAAAATGTTTTATAATGACGCAAAATCTTTAGGATATAATATAATATAATAGATCGCTTGTCAAAACGAAATCAAATATTATTACTTCTTCTTTCTGATACTATTGCGATAATATTAACATATATTATTTACTATTATATCAGGATAGAGTCAGGATGGATAATGCTTATAAAAGCACCATCTTTTTTTGAACCTCTTGTAGCTATATATATTTATTGGCTTATTATTTTTAGCATATCTGGGCTTTACCAACATTGGTTTGTAAAATCAAGGTTTGATGAAATATCTGCTGTTTTTAAAGCAATAACAATTGGTACTTTTATTCTTTTTTTTGTGATTCTTGTAGATGATGTTATTAGAGATGATAGAGCAGTTTCAAGATTGCTAATTTTTATTTATTGGATAATATTAATCTTTTTTGTTTCATTAGGTAGGTTTATTATTCGCGGGATACAGCGGAATTTATTTAGAAAGGGTATTGGTTTAAGAAATACCATTATTGTGGGGACAAGTGAAAGAGCTCTCTCTTTGAAGTCATTATTAGATAGATATCCAGAGCATGGATATAAATTTATTGGTTTTATTAGTATTAAGGACTCAAATATAGATGTTCCTGTATTGGGTTCACTATCCGAAATTGACGACATTATCCAAAAAGAAAAAGTACAGGAAATTATTGTTGTATCAGATAAAGTTAAAAGTGATATTGTATTTGAGATAATGAAAAAGACTAGCGGTTTGGATGTTGGTATCAAAATTATGCCTGATATGTATGAAATTATCAGTGGAATGGCGAAGACAACTCAAATACATGGGGCTCCCTTAATT